>CACGIS010000013.1 GCA_902573175.1 Paracoccaceae bacterium
CCTAATCCCACTAAAAGGCCTGGAAGATGGGTAAGTGAAGACGTTTGGCCAAGCCCTAATATTGAATATAAAAGCTATGGCTTAGTCAAAACTAAGTTACTGGAGGATAAAAAAGGCAAAGGTAGAGTTAGTATCTGCTCCCCAGCTTCACTTGGACTGAGTACCGGTGAATATATGCCGATTTCAGCTGTTGAAGAACTCCCACGTGATCAAACAAGTGATGATGAATTTTCATTATGTTTTGATAGTGAGATACTTTCAGATTATCTTGATTTACTTGGAACAGCTTTAATTCATTTGCGCCTTTCCAGTAATTACAATTGCGGCTTAATCGCAGCCCGCTTATGTGACCTAGCACCTGATGGATCATCAACCCTAATTACCTTTGGGGTATTAAATCTTAAGCAGCGCAAGGGTAGAGAAATTCTAGCAGAAGTAATTCCAGATAAAGAAATGGACTTAACACTCAGGTTTAATGATACTGGTTGGTCGTTGAAGCCAGGTCATAAATTACGTTTAGCTTTATCTACCAATCTGTGGCCAATGGCTTGGCCTGTTGAAAAGATGGTAACTCTTAAACTTAATCTAAAGGATTGCACACTCGAAATACCTACGAGAAAAAGTATGAAAGGAAGAGAGAAAAAAGTTTTTTTGGGAGAGCCAACTTCGGCAGAACCTCTTGACCACACAGTGTTGAAAAAACCTACGGGATCACGAGAATTCTACCATAATAACAAAAGCAATATAGTTACTCTAAAAGTGGAATCTGATACAGGTCAAATTAAATTCAATGAAATAGATCTCACCTACAGTTCGTCTAATTCTCAGATTTATTCCATTAAAGAAAATGATATCCTGTCACCAAAGATTACTTACGAAGCAAAATTCGGCTTTTCTAGAGATACTTGGAATGTTGAAACAAAAAGTAAATTAGTTGTGACATGCAATGAAGAGAATTTTTTTCTCAAAGGCAGTATATTTGGATATGAAAACGATACTCAAGTATTTACTCGAAGATGGGATCTTCCAATTCCAAGAGTTATTTTTTAATAAAAATATATACGCAAACAAAACCGCATAAATCAAATTTGCGAATTATAAAAAGTTGGGAATATTAGTTGGAGATTATTTTCCAATAAGTATCTTTTTTGGTAATTAAACCGTCTCTGAATTCCCATAGGTCGCATCCCAAGCAATCTAGCTTTGACTTATCTTCAAACGTACCTCTTACAATCCATTCGCTGATAGCTTTTGTGTCATCAACAATCCAATGTTTAATTTCTTCCCAACGCATGTCAGGGATTTTCTCATAACGTGCACTTAAAACTGAACCGATTTCTTCTTTTCCACGGCACACCCTTCCGTCAGGAGCAACTGGACCAGAGGCCATGAGCCAAATACCATCATCAGTAAATCGTGAAAGAATATCGGGAACATCATGGCGATTAAATCCGTCTTGTATATCATCAAGTAATTGGATTGTAATTTTACTCATTTTTCATTCATCCTTTCTCTTCTTCTTGGGCTTCAACCTCAGCTTTTTCCAAGTCGCTATGGAGGCGAGGTGATAAACTTAATTTAATCGTGCCTTCTAATAGTATAAATACCAAGAATAATCATAACCAAATGGACCGACATGAAGGCTGGAATTAAAAGCTCGTTAGTGTCTAAATCTACTGGTTCTGCTGTTGCTAAAAGTAAAAATGAAAGACCTGAAGCGATAGTAAAAACTCCTGATAACCATTTAGGAAAAAGATCTGTTCTCAAAGACCCAATCCCACATATAAATGCACCAAGCATAATTGAGGAATATGCTGTTATGGAAACGGCGTCTGACATAGCCGAAAATTGAATATCCGCACCAAGAGCATCAGCAACCATACCCATAGACATACTTGCGACAAGAATAAGCAGCCCTGCATCCAACCAATTGTTTGTTTCATCTTTTCTGAGCATCATAAAAGCAATAGGCAGGCTGAAAAATAAGTAAGCAAATACTTGCTCTGTACGAGCCATACTAAGTATTCCTGCACCGTCTGGCCCTAATCCTAAATAAACCACAATAGGCGTTATACCTGCCAAGACAAACATTAAACCATTTACCAACCTAGAACTCATCAAAAATTTCCTTTTCTAAACACACTAAACTTACCAAAATCTTTCTGGCACTATTGCCTTAAGTATATCAACTCCAATGAGATTAGATACTAATTTTAGACAATAACTATCCACAGAAATGTGAGGGCAGTATATTAGCAACCTAACCGCAGCTAGTTTTTGACCCATACCGCCATGGGTAGCTAGAGCATAAGAAAATATAGCCCCAGCAGCAAAATGAAATAGAAGAAAGACTTTAGGCTTTGGAAACTGCTTATTAAATAAGCAAAAATTTATAATTGTAGTAAAATGACCAAACGTTAGACCGATGCTAATATCTTTTTTACAATTTCTTGATAGTTTCAAATTGTAACAATCAAGGGAGACATAAAATGGCTGTGCTATTTGAAAAGATGGTTAAAGCGCAAGATGAAGCTGACGTAAATTTATGGCGCGAATGCTTACATGATGATTGGGAATTTTTGATGCATTCATCAGGTAAAGTTCACCGCAAGGGCAGTTCCGACCCAAAAGAATGGGCAAAACTAATTAAGTCCGTAACACGCGAAAACCAGCGTTGTATTTATGAAAATGACGAAGTCTTGGTAACACATTCTTTTAACACTTACGCATCAGGCGACAAGGAAGCCTTGTTAATGGTGCATAAGAAGAAAGATGGACTGTTTTGGAGAAGTGAGTCTGGAGCAACACCAATAAAATAAATAATTCTTACAGAAAGGAGAATATTATGCATATTCAAGTCATTAATTTTGGCATCAATGTTTCGCACGAAGATTTTTTATCTGGGGCTACAGAATTAGCTCCTAATTTTGCCTCTCTTCCTGGGCTGGTCAGTAAGCATTGGCTAGGCGATGAAGATAACAAAGTCTATGGAGGTGTATACATCTGGGAAAGCAAAGAACATTGCGAGGCTTATAAAGCTGGCGAAATTTTCGAAATGGTGATGACAAGTGAAAACCATGTCAATCCAACCTCAAAGGATTTTGGCGTTCTAGAGGAACCAACTAAGGTGACAACATAACGTAAATGGAAAGCAAATTTTGTTAATCAAACATGAAAAGAGTGGAAAATGGCTATAATAGTAAAAAGTGCTATAAAAATAAGTAAAGGTTTTGATACTTGGGCAGCCATGGTCAAATCACAAGATGAAAGACTAGGTGAAATGGGAGTAAAATTTTTGTTCGCAGGAACAGAAAGGGATGACCCTACTCAACTTCACGCAATAATGATGTTTCCAAGTATGGAAGTCCTTCAAGCATTTGGTGCTGACAAAGAGTTGACAGAAATAAGAAGGCAAGGCGGTGCTGTAATAGAGACTGGTGTCATGACGCCAATATCTGAAGATTACTTTACCAATTATCCAGATGCTTTCATCAAACACTAAAAGATTTTAAGGAAAAAAAATGGCAAAATATGCAATTCATACAAAGTGGTCTTGGCCTAACGGTGTTCCAAGTGCAGAAACGATGCAATCAAGGCATCGAGAGCTTAGATCAAAAACTAAAGCTGAAGACATTATTTGGTTTAAAATTGACGAAAATACTCATCAGTCAGTAATAATTTTTTCTTCTGAAGAAGACGCTCAGGAAGAACATGCGAAACGACAAAAGATGCGCAAACAGACAATTGAAGAAACTGGTCATTCTTTAGTTGAAGAAACCATGGGACCCATTCTGTCTATTATGTCTGAAGCCTAAAATGCCAGCAGCTTTCTCACAGCCGTCAGTGAGGGTGAACTTACTCCTATTGAAGAAAGCACGTGTCATGGGCTTATCGATAGCTACAAACGCACTCTTGAGCTGACTGAATTAGAGGAAAGGCTTCAGGGTGAAGTAGATGAAGACAATATCAACTGTAAGATTTAGACCAAGGCCTGAATACTTTGATCTCGTTGCTAATAAGCTTAAAGAGCGTGCAGATCATTGGGCAAGTAGAGGAACTACAGCAAAAGTTTACTTAGTTCAGGATGATGATGAATTGATATTTCAAATTATACTAGATGGGATGGATACATTGATAGAAAATCAAGACGAAGCTCTCGCCTATCTAGATACAATCAGAAAGTACTTGATTGAGTACTCAGCAGAAGAAGGGCACACAAGCGCAAGGACGGCCTTCATATTGTACGAAAGTGAGTAATAAGACCTTATTGCGGGAAATTAGCTAATGAATGTAAAGAATACTATTTCATGTCACTGCGGTGCATGTAGTTTAAAATTAAATGAACCCTCACCAAAATTTTCTTTAATGTGCGCTTGCGAAGATTGTAGACAAGCGTTGAGTTGGGCAGCGCAAAGAGGCGGAAAAAAGCCGAAAGATATCATTTATTCTGCTTATTTTCGGTCTGATATTCAAAGTTATGATGGGATAAAGAATATGACTGTAACTCAACTTAGAAGTGATGCAAGATCAACTCGTGTATATTGCAAAAATTGCTTTTCATGCATTGCCATTGATCACTTAGTTTACGAAGATAATGTTTTTATGATGCAACCAGAACATTGCGTTCAAGATTTTAATGCAGTCACTCCACCAAAGGCAATCATTCATCTTATAGACTATAATGGTGAGGCTACAGACGTGCCGTCAGACACTATACCCATCTTCCATTCGTTACAGTACCCTCAAGAAAGAAAAAGATTTCGAGCTATCAAACCAATATCAGAATCTTTCGCTCCATCTAAAACAAGTTTACAAGGAATTACTTTAAGAGATTTGATTGCAAAAATTAATAAGGTTGAGGTGTTGCATCTCGAAAAAGGCAACGTGCCCGTGTAATCAACGCATAAGAACGGCAACAAACACTGTTAGCAAAAAGTAAAATACCTTTTTGGGAAAAAATGTGAGAGCAGTATCTTAGCAACCTTATCACTGCTAGTTTTTGCCCCCCACCCCCTAATCGGGAGACAGCAAAACAAATTGTAGCCCTAGCGTAGCCCCAGCCACTTACTAATCTTCAAATTTTCCGCTAAGTTATTTATTTGAACTTGATGTTGTTAGAAGACTACGAATAGCTGATAACCACTGATTAAAAGTTACCTATCAGCAATACTTTTTAAATAATCATTAATCAGGTCGTTATCATTTAATTTCATTTGTTCCACACGATCTATTTTCTGTTTGGAATGCATAACGTCGTTTATTGAGTGTAAATATTTATTAGCTGTTTGACGCCATGTATATTTTTCCTTTACAAGCTGAATGGCCATTTTTGATAATTCTGAATATCGCTTTAATCCATCCATTAATCCTTCTGATATGCTTTTCGGTGAAGTAGGATCGACAAGCACACCTGAGCCGTCAAAGAAAATCTCAGACGGTCCCCCGTTTTTTGTTACAACCGGGACCAAACCCGTTGCAGCTGCCTCAAGAGGGGCTAAACCAAAAGGCTCATATAAAGAAGTAAGTGCGAATACCGAACCACGCTGTGCAAAATATCGGTACGTTGCTGCTAACTCAAGTTGTGATCCAATATTGAGAAAATGAACATGTTTTTGAATATGGCCACGCGCAATTATGTTTAGTATTTTTCGCAATACTATCTGTTCCTCTTTGGAAAGTTTATGAATGTCGGCTGCTGGGTCGTTTATTCCCCGAAAGCAAAGCACCAAATGAGCCTTTTCAATTAATGCATTATCTTCTGAATAAGCTTGAACCACACCAATAATATTCTTTTTTTCATCCAGACGGCTTGATACTAGTATGACAGGGCCTCCTTTTGTCCCAAAAATAGCATCCAATTTTTGTTTTAACGTTTTATCTGTAAGTGCAGGCGTTTGACTGAATATATTTTCATTCACACCTGGGGGTATAATTTCAAATTTTGTTTTATCAAATTGATCAAGCGCACTTATATAAAGTGGATGCGCGTATTGTTCATCCATCTCTTGTTTGGTAGATACCATAATCTTAGCCGCGTATTTCATACTGATACGTTCCGCGGCTAATCGCTTCGAAAACTTAAATCGATTTTCCATACTAAGCCAGTTATCAGTCGTTGTCCCAAGTTTATCCAGCTTCTGTGCACCCAGCGAATGTCCAGTGAAAGAAAACGGAATACCGGTCTTTTTAAACGTCAGCGCGGCTGCATAACCACCATCGGCATAGTGAGAGGTTATAAAATCAGGCAAAACGCCTCTATAAAACTGCAACATACCGTCAACAAGCTCTGGTAAATGAGGCCAAAGCTTTTCTTTAGTTAGAAATAAATCTCCCCCAAAAGGAAAACGCAGAATTCGTAAGTTTTCTTGGCACATTGAATAACTGTCTTGTTCAGCAAAAAATTCGGGCCAAGAAGAATCACGAATTCTTCTTGTAACGATATCAACTTTATGTCCCTGCTGTGCCATTGCTTGAGCAAGCTCTTTCACATAGACAAGTTGTCCCCCAAAATCCGGGTGCTCGGTTAAATAACTATCGGCAGAATCAAAATTCCCCTGTGGATTCAAAAATACAATATGCATCGGCTATTTGTTCTGTTGGTTTAATTTAAATAATATGCAAGGGTTGAATTTAATAAATTTATCACCGTCGGATTTACATCTTTCAGATATTGCATGATCTAATGCTAAGTAAAAGTTCTCTTCGTTGAATCGTAATAATTTTCAATAGCTTTTTTCTCCATGCTCTAAACTTTGATTAAATTAGCGGCATATAAAAATATTTTAAATTTAATGGGTCTAGAAAATCAGATTTGCCTTCAGATATAGTTATTTATGTATTAAACAAAACGCATCAGCTTAAAAAATTTGCATCAGAGAATTAGTTTATTGAATTACGACCTCTCATGGACGAGCCTGAATACAAAACTTCGTAGCTCCGAAGATTTAAGCGGCGGACTAAGCACCGCCCTTCTTGAATTAGAAAATCATCAAAGGGAAAGTGGTTTCATAGTTGATGACTTGCGAGAAATACACCGCTTTGTTTTTAACCATCCTAAAAAGGATTATAGCTTTCGAGTGCAATTGAATCCAAAGCGTGCAAGACGTCATGACGGTACAGGCATTTTACATCCTCCTCGAAAAGAGACCTACTTGAATAATGGTTGTTTCCTTTGCCGTAAAAATATTGAATGGCAACAAGAAGGACGCCAAGTTGGATTTGAAATTAAGACCCAAAGCGGCGATTATAATGCTTTAATGAATCCTTTTCCTCTAATGCCCAATCATGTTGTTTTGGCATCACAGGACCACATACCACAAGAAGTAAAACTGCTAAGCGAAAATCAACAGAGCAAAGGGTTAGAAGAATTGCTTGAGGACCTTTGTGAGTTAGCTTGCCGTCTGCCAAAACATGTAGGGTTTTATAACGGTGTTGGAGCAGGTGCGTCGATTGAATCACATTTTCATTTCCAGTTTTTCCGAAGGCTACCCGACATTCCTAACTTTCCGATTGAAGAGAGGAGTTTTACTTCTTCAAAAGATGGGCGTTGTCCTGAGTTTATCTTAGACTACCCCATTCACGTTTTGAGATGGCGCGGCTCTATCTCTGAAGTTGTCTCAAAAGCCTGCGCATGGATCACGCAATCAATAAAAGAAAGTAAGATTGGAAAGCATAGACTTACGTCCAATTTTATTGCCACTTCTTCAAAATTGGGCGAGAGCGTTACGCTTTATTTTATTCCTCGTGATAAAGAAAAACAATTCTGGAATGGAGGGAAAGGAATTGTCGGCGGTCTAGAAATACTGGGGGAGCTTGTAATGGCTAGTGATGATGAGCGTACTCTGGTTGAAAAAGATAATATCGATTATTTCTTTATAAATACAGCTCTTTCGAACGTAAGTACTCAATTCTCCAACAAAAATGTTTAAAATATTTTTACTTAAGCGCTAGTCTTCGACTTGAGCTAAAACTCAGGATTATAGCTGATACCTTGCCCAAGCATTTGTCGATTGATAAGAACAACGCCTTCCCTTGTAACATTAAATTTTTCAGCATCTGCTTGTAGGTCAAATCCAATAACTGAACCGGGCGGGACAATACAACCATTATCCAGAATTACATTCTGCAAATGGCAGTTAGCACCAACTCTACAGCCACCTAGAGCAAGCACCCCGCTAAGTTTACATCCCGATTCAACGCGTACCTCAGAAAAAATTATCGAGCGCCTAATTTCTGAATTCTCGATTAAACAGGCGCTACTAATAATAGAGGCCTCAATTTTACTATCGTTTTTTCCAGGCTTTATAAACGCAGGGGGTAACTGCCTTTGATAAGTGGCTATAGGCCAACCTTTGTCGTACAAGTTTAAAGGAGGCTCTGCGTCGAGCAACTCCATGTTTGCTGCGTAATAACTATCTACAGTTCCAACATCTCTCCAGTATGGGGGATCATCATTGGTTGGGTTTCGGAATTCATATGCATGAAAATGATCTCCTCGCCGCAATCCCTCAGGAATAATATCTTTACCAAAATCGTGGTTTGATCTTTCTGAAACTGCATCATCTCGCAACATAGAGGCAAGGTATTTTTGTGAAACAACATAAATACCCATACTGACTAAGGCTTTGTCATCCTCACCTGATACTGTCTTTGGATCTTTTGGCTTTTCTTTGAAATCAATTATGCGACCATTCTCGTCAACACTCATGACTCCGAATTGATGAGCCGCTTTTGCTGCTTCGATTGCAATGCAAGCAACTGAAAAATCGGCCCCATTATTAACGTGCTCGGCAAGCATTTCGCCGTAGTCCATATTGTAAATATGATCGCCAGCCAAAATAATGACATACTCTGGGCCATGACTCTCTATAATGTCGAGTGATTGAAAAACAGCATCTGCAGTTCCTTGAAACCAAGTTTCATTATCTGTCCATTGTTGGGCGGGAACTATATCTAAAAAATCCCCACTATCATTATTAATTTTTGTCCATCCTTTTATCAGATGTCTTATTAAAGAGTGGGATTTATACTGAGTTAATACACAGATTTTGTTGATACCTGAATGCATACAGTTTGAGAGTGTAAAGTCTATAATTCGAAATTTACCACCGAAAGGAACAGCAGGCTTTGTTCTCCAATCTGTTAAAACACCCAAACGCTGACCACGACCGCCAGCCAAAACTAAAGCCATGGTATTATTTGTAAGGCGACTTACAAATCGGGCACCGGTTGATTTCATAATGCTTCCTAAAGGATTCTTGTTTACAACTGATGAGTAAATTACAACTCTGTTGCTACATTGTCGAGAAATGCGAAAAAAGCTGACAAAACCGAGCTAAGTGTTGCATCTTTAATTGCAGACGCAACTCTATCTAATAAGGATTATTTTTGTAGTTATTTTTGTTGTTGGAGCCATTTTAAAGCAAAAAATTAGGAAGTGGATAGCGTCATTTCAATTTCTTCTCAAAGTTTTTTAGAATATATAAACAGTTCAAATATTGTTCCAATCGCTCACAGAGGGGCTAGCCTTATGGCTGCAGAAAATAGCGTTGAATCATTTAGAAAAGCTTTTGATCTAGGTTATCGAGTAATAGAAACAGACATCCATAGTTCAAAAGATGGAACAGCTTATATTTTTCACGACAATACATTAGAGCGATTAACGGGAGAAAATCTAAAAATAAGTGATTTAAAGGATGTTGATATTGATAGCCTAAAAATAAATAAATCATCGACAATACCTCGGCTGGCAAACGTTTTTGAAGAATTTCCGCAAGGATTATTCAACTTGGATGCAAAAACCTGGGAAGCTACCAAACCAATTGCCAATACTATAAAGAGGATGGGGTGCAGTTCTCGAGTTTGTATCGGAAGTTTTAACGACAAGCGTATAAATGCTATAATTAAAGAACTTGGAGTTGAGACCTGCCATAGTATGGGCACGAGTAATGCAATCAAATTTTATTTGGGTGCTCAACTTGGGATAGAACAAAACTTTACCGCGCAGTGTATTCAATTACCAATTAAGCAGTTTGGGGTCTCTTTAATTGCAAGAAAAGTATTGAGGCACGCGCGCAAATTAGGGATAAAAATTCACTTTTGGACAATTAACAATCCCACAACAATACAAAAACTTTTAGAGCTTAACGTGGATGGTATAATGACAGATGACTGTGTTCTATTAAAAACAATAATGGAAGAGCAATACAAATGGCCAGCGGCTTAAAAGCAAACTGAATATAAACAGCATGTTTTTGACTCCCAACCCCTGATGGGCAGATAGCAAAACAAATTATAACCCCATAATCATTACGAGACTTGATTATAGCGCTACTCTAAAATTGATTGCGCTGGTTGATCATTCGTATGGCAGTGAACACCGCCACCAGCTGCCCAAGAATTTAACATTTCTACGATGTGCACGTCTCGATTGGGAAAGTAATTTTCAATTCTAGATTTTGCTGCAGCATCTGTTTTGGGCTTACCAAAACCTGGTGCTATGACAAATCCATTTCCAACTAACCAATTGACGTAGTTTGTGTCGAATCTTTGGCCATTATATTCAACGTAACTTTCGATCGGCTCTCTAATCACATTAAATCCAGCAGCCTCAATAGTTTCACCTATCTTATCAAATAGTCTGCCATCTCGACTATCTGGCTTGCAATACGAACTTGTCGTACACTGCAAAACCACAACTGTACTGACATTAATAAACCTTGCTATACCGTCAATATGTCCTCGCGTCCGATCGCCGTGTGGAATGCCTTCAATTAAAACAACCTTAGAGACGCCAAAGTATTGTTTAAGGTCATTCTCGAGCTGCTCTTTAGTATATCCTATATTTCTATTTGGATCGCCGATAGTACTCCAATTCAACATTACGGTATCCAGCCCGTTGAACTCAAGATTTCCGCGCTCATGTACAATATCTATATGATCAACTGGCATCTCAAGTATCTTGCCGATCTGATCTGGTATAGAGTTATCAAGATAGAAGGGAATATTTGTACCAAAGCCACCGCCCCAAGCATTAAATTCCCAATTTTGTATTCTAAACTTATTCTCTTCGACCACATAAACTGGGCCATTATCTCGAATCCATGAATTATCATATTTAGCAGCTTGCCATTGGATATTGGGGTTTTCTGGGTCAGCTCCAACACTCAGAATTGCATCCTTAGCTTCTTTTAAAATTTTATTCGAACCATACAGAATACGTAGAGTTTGATAACGAGAGATTATATCAGAAATTTTCGCAATAGCCTCTTCATAATCCTTTTCCCATCTACCAGGCCATTGCAACCAGATTGCCTCCTGAGGTTCCCACTCAGCAGGAACTCTCTTTAAACTTGATTGAAATGACTTTTTGTCAATCACTGTTTCAGCATTCAAAACAAAACCGCATGAAAACATACTTGTTAATACGAATACATACTTTATTAATTTTTGCATAACTACTCATACAAAATTTGTTATGTTTTCCAACTGAAAAACACTGAAGTATTGTAATCTTAATAAAAGTTTCCATATCAACTTTCTGATAAAAAATGTGAGAGGAGTATCTTAGCAACCTAACAGCTGCTAGTTTTTGACTTCCGTACTATGTCTACTCATTCTGTATATTGTTGAGTTAATAAAATAATGAGACCATATTATAAACCGCAAAAATACGATGTAAGATGTTATTTGGTATCTTTAGAGCCAATTATGAAATTGCTAATGGCGTGTCATTTCGACACAATTATTGATGTTACCCTTTAAAAATAAATTTACAGCTACATCTCCCAACTAATAGTATTGTTTAAAAGGGTGATAACATGAAGATTTTTTCAGCAAGTATCTTTGTTTTAACCATGACAGCATCAAGTTTGTTTGCTGGTAACTGTGCTAAGCATAACAAAGCAAATCTAGAGGCTATGTCTTGTGAAGCTGGTTTTACATGGAGTGAAACAAAAGCAGAGTGTGTTCAAGACACTGCTTAATTATAGAGACGGTTGGGCTCTAAGCTCATCCGTCTTACTTAAAACCATTTCTGTTTAAGGCTACATCTGTTAAACGTATATGGGATACTTTTGGTCTGCATTTTGGTCAGTACTCCATATAAGCCATAAAGCGCGGTATTAGGATTAACTGTTTGATGTCAGATACTTAGATAAGATTTGTTAGCCCTCAATTCCCAGTGGGGGCTTTCTTTTTTGCTAGATAATTCATTAAGCGGTTGGATCTATATAAATTTAAGCTTTAGGTAGTGGAAGGCACTATAACTCCAAGGTCCAATTCATAGATGGGCGAAGTAGTATGTAGATGACCAACACTACAGCAACTAACAATAGTAATCCTGATGTACCCATATTATCCATGACAAACTCCTAGCTAGTTTCTTTTGAAGTTTTTCGCCTTAACCTTTGGTTCGAGTAAAAGACAGCTATGTGATCTATTTGAGTATCTACGATAGCCTAAAGTTCTTTTCACCTTCGGCAATGACAGAACAGCAATACAACTGTACCTGTCACCCTGATATGCAAATAGGAAACGAGTGTAATCGCCAGCACTATTGCCCACGATTTCCTGACCAATAAATTGACCCTCTGTCATCACTTTGTAAGGGTCAGCGTGTCTTTCTCCTGCTTTCAAAGCAAAGACAGGAGAAGCTAAACCCAAAGTGAGTGATAATATGAGGAGTATTTTTTCCATTGGTTAATCTAGTCGTTCTTCGACACTTTCAAGTCTTTCAATAACATGTTCCATGTATTCAAAGTAATCGTGGTCATGGTCGTTATCATGGTCATGAACAATGACAGACCCAACTATTATCAGTGTCAACACAACAGCGCATACAGTTATTATTGTTAAAAGTATTTTCGTATATTGATCCATAAAAGTAATGCCTCATTCGCTATTAGTCTTTATCGCAAAAGGCTTTAAGAATAGTCGTGTAGTTTGCAGCCAGACCTACATACCATTGTATCTTAGCTGCGTGTTCAAGGGCATCAGGTGAACCTTCAGGGTTCTCTTCAAGATAAGCCCATTCTTTATCTGCTTCTTCAAGTAATCCCCCAATTCCAATAAACATTTCGTGGCAGTCTTTTTTTGGAAACTCATAGTATTTAATGTAACTATTTGCACTAGCAGCCGTAGCTCCGAAGATAAGCGATATGGTAAGTAAGATGTGTTTCATTTAATCTAACTTTTCCGCTCAACTTTTATTTCATCGGCTTTGGAGTTTTCGAAATAAGTAATATCACCTTCGTAGTAAAAACTATCAACAACAGTAAATTTATTTTTTAAGATATCCTGAAATTCTTTTCTTTTAGATAGGTTTGTTTCTGCATCCTCGTAACTAGAATATACAGCCAAATTTAAAATAGACTTTGGACCTGTTCGCACAGTAATCACAGTCTGAGCATTACCAAACCATTCTTTTTGTATAGTTTGATAGAAGTTTTCGGACGATACTAAATCTTTCTCTGATAAAAATTCCATCATATTTATTCTGGCTATAGACATCCTTTGTGTCTCCTTCTTTATAGCTATTCTCTTTGAAAACCTAATCTGTGTAAAGCAGACCATCGTTCAAATTTTGCATAAGCGAACTTAATTATCCAAAGGTTCAATAATTTGTATCGATGGTCTTGTTTCTAAATAAGACTTTCTATCTTTATGGGTATGCCAATAATTTTTTAAGTTTGGAGGAGAGTATGAACAATTTTGCTGGTAAAAAAGCCCTAATCGTTGGTGCAAGTGGTGGAATGGGAAGTGCAGTAGCAACTATGCTTGCCGAAAATGGTGTACATTGCGCTTTAGTTGGCCGTGACAAGCAGAAAATTGAAGATGTTTTTTCAGTTTGCTCTTCATCTGGCGATCCATGTTTCACATTTTCCTGTGACATATCCGATAGTTCAGAAATTAAAAAATGTTGCCAAGAAGCAATCAACAGTCTTGGTGGATTAAACTATCTAATTCACTGTGCGGGAAACTATAATAAGGCTTCAGCCGATGAATGCGACTTAGAAGTTTGGGATGATATTTTAGATGCAAATCTTCGTAGCACTTATCATTTCGCAAGGCACTTACTTCCGCAAATTAATAAGGCACCAGGTGGTGCTGTTATTCGAATAAACTCTAGAGATGCACCACATGCAGGCATAGGTATTCAAACCGCTCAAAAACGGGCTATCGATGGTTACATGGAGGTTCTTTTTGAAGATGTTAGGGAATACGGTACTAAAGTTTGCACTATAAACCCTGGATTTGTTAATACATCGATGGTGAATCCTGAACGTTTAAATCCAGAACTAATGATGCAGCCAGAGGATATATCGCAAGTCGTTCAGTTTATTCTAAGCACTTCCACAACAGCTTGTCCGACTGAGATAACCATACAACCTCAACGCTCGCCCTGGAAAAAACCTGATATGCACCTTTAAATTGCTCATATGACGGCTCAACTTTTAAAATTCAAAGCTATCGAACCCTGAAGAAATAAAATGTGAGAGCAGTATCTTAGTAACCTAATATCTGCTAGTTTTTGCCCCCCACCCCCTGATCGGGAGATAGCAAAACAAATTGCAGCCCCATTGTAGCCCCAAGTGCTTACTCGTCTTCTAAATTTCTGCTAAGTCTCATCTCTTTAAAGATAACCTAAGATAGAGAGCTACGCCCTGCGAGGGCCACTGGGGGTGTATGGGGTATGTACATATGTAGCTTTACACAGAAGTAAATTTTGGGAAGAAACGCCTAATTAATGAGCAAAATACATAAGAAACCACCCTATAACACAACGTCAATTATACTTTTCATCCTTATTATTTTAAATCTTGATTTAGTGGAACTGTTACAAATCATAAAACAATTAGGAGAGTAAAAATGCTTGGAAACAAGGCAGGGTCAATGACCTTTAAGGAAACTAATAAGGCTATTGAATCAGGAAAGTATGGAATGCCTGGTATGGAAACTAGCGCTGTTGGTGGTGGTAAGCTTCTAGGACACGATGTTATGGCACAATCAACATTCACTGCGGAGATGCGACCTGATGGTTCGTGGCTAGGAGAATGTCCAAATGCTGGTATAATTTTTTGCTCAGAAGGTGTTGCAACGTTCAGGGCGAATGGTGTGGGAAACATGACAGAATCTGGTGGCGTTGCATTTAGGGGTGGGGCTTCATTTGAAACTACATCTGAAGCATTATCTGAACTGAATGGTAAGTTCTATATGTTTACCTACGATTCCGACCCAGAAGGTAATGCGGAGTGGAACCTTTATCCCTGCGAATAGTAGAATTTCTTTAAGATAAGATTTGTTGGCCCTCACTTCCCAGTGAGGGCTTTCTTTTTTGCTAGATAATTCATTAAGCGGTACATTCTACAAAGGCCTAGCCAATGCCAAATGAAATTATTCAAGTATTCAAGCTGCTTTTTCTTCGAAACGACCACACCAGTCTTCGACTGTTACTATTGGCCAGACAGCTTTTTAATCATTTTCAAGGACATTAGGGGGGTTTACCCGACAAGATCCACTAGATTGGTTTTGATTTTCGTAAAAATTACAGTTTGCGCAAGCTTGCATAAATATCACCCTTAAAAAATAACCGTGGCTTGCATTACGCTACCCGATCTTTCCAAAAAGTACTTAATCCTTTACGATCATCCATCAATATATTTGCTACGGTTTTATCAGAGAAAAATCTATAAACTGATTCTGAACACGTGTCATGGGGCTTATCGATAGCTACAGACGCACCCTTGAGCTAACTGAGATAGAAGAAAGACTTCAGGCTTTGGAAAAGGCCAATGCTTAGCTTCAAAGTAAAAACAATTGAGTAAAAAAAATAAATTTCCTTTTTGAGGAGTTATCGATCAATCAATCAAGGGCTGAAATGCTTTACCAATAAAAGGCTCAAAGTTTTTCCAAACTTGTGAACTGCCTCTATAGATGCCCTTCTTAACTTGTAATTGTGATGCAGTTTTGACTAGTCTATCGTTCTTTTTTCCATCTAAATATTCTAGCTTCCACGCGATCTGCAAAAAATCAAAAAGATTACTTCCCATAATTGCTGGCTCTTCAGTAAAATCATCGTAGTCCAATGTGAATATCCGATCTCGAAATTTGGATTTCCAAAAAAGCATTAAATCTTCACAATTATTATAGTGGCTTACTATTTCAGCGAGCTTTAGTGAATACTGATTACCCTCAGCAAAAGATGTTTCATAATTTGACCAACAGGTTGCACGAGCATCACGTTTACAGTGTATAAATTTTGCATTTGGAAAACTTATTGCAAGGAAACCAACCCAGAATAAATTAAACGGCATTTTATCAATTATATGATTTTCTGAAATTTTATATTTTTTTATTTTGTCGACATAAAAAATCGCAAGGTTCTCACTGATTTCTTTTAAATCCTTTTGCAGATCAGTTTGCGACATGAATTGTGTTACAAAAGGAACTTCACCGACACTGGCAACCTCTTCTGCATTGCAGATGGTTTGCTCAACCAAAGTGGTGCCTGACCTAGGCATACCAATTATGAAAATAAATCGATGATCAGTTTGCGGAGTGAAAAAAATTGAAGTTTTTCCAATTTCTTCAAATTTATTCTTTATCAATTTGATATCTTTCTCATCACGTTCTGGGTTATATTTTAAATAACTTCGCTTTATATCATTTGCTTTTTTTAAATATTTAAAAGCATTATCAAAATGACATTCCCTCTTTGCACAAATATAAAGCGCTTGAAGTAAGTAATACTTATGATTAGATTTTTGCGTATTTTCCAATAAACAGCGAAGCATTGTTACAAATCTTAAAATTTCTTTTTTTGCACAAAGTTTGGCATAAGCTGGATATGCAAATGTCGCGCTGGGATTGTCAAAAATAAATTTCTTAAGATTTAACTTCATCAAATCAGAAACGCCTAGTTCCAACTTTTTATTTATTTCTTCGTATTCGAGGCTTTCTTTAGATTTTGTTGTTGGCTCACGCTTTCTTAATAAATCTAGATCAAACCTTCGCCTTAAAGCAGCTATGTTAGAAGGAAAGTTATTTAAAACTTCGGAATAAGCATCAAATGCAGCAGATATTTCACCCAACTTTTCTTCACGTTTTGCTATTTTTAATAAATGTGCGGCACTATACGACAAAACAAAAACTTTTCATTTCAAATAAAAAAACCCGCTTCAAGAGAGTACTGAAGCGGGTCCAGTAATTTGTACATCGACACGACAGGGAGGATGTGTTTACTGTACAATTAATTGTTTCTGCGTTGCAGCAAGTATCGCAACTATTCCCCAACGTAAACTTTGCTGTAAATAATTAATTATTTGTTAAAATATACAAGTTGCTGAATTTAAATGCGAATTTGACTATATATTAATCATAAAAATAAACGAAGGTATCTAATCACGACCAATCTATCAGGAAGCAATACAACTTTTACATATTGCTGGCAGAACTAAAACAAAAGCTCCGCTCGTTCAGAAAGTTGAAACAAATGTGGAGTACAAGCTTACTCTAGCTATAGTTAAATTGTATAATTTCGCAGTTTTGGGGTTTAATTCCAGTCAACGCGCGAATGAAATTACCATGTGAGACAATTGCTGTGGCGTGGATACCTTCGCGCTTCATATAATCGACAAACCTGTCCGCCCTCTCCATCAAAACCTCTTCAGGCTCAACTGAAATTCCACGGTAATCTTTTTCTCCCTGATGCCACCAACATTCATCCAGATGATTAAAATTGAGATGGGGAAAATCTTTAGCAAGTTTATGAGGAGGGCTTCCTACATCGCAGCTGTTGACGAGTTGCTCTCGCACTGCCGCGTTAATTTGAAAAGGCAATCTATTTTTAAAAATTAACTGAGCAGTCTGCAATGTCCTCGTGAACGGCGAAACAATAACGTTTTTGATATCGAGTTTTTCGACTTCCCTGCGAGCCTGCTTAGCCTGAGTTTCTCCCAGTTCTGTGATAGGTGCATCGAATATCATGGGGTCTAGCTTATTTGGACCGTAAACCGCATTGAATGTTGATTGAGCGTGCCTAATTAGATAAATTGACATGTTGGGTATTTCCTAATGTTGAGAGATCGCTGTTTTAATTAGGAGAGTTCTGTGTCGGTTTTGGATAGTTAACAAATTAGGATCAGTTTTCTGGATTATATTCATCGTCTAAGTAAAAAATTGGACCGTAAGGAACTTTCCCAGTTAGGTTTCTAATATCAATGTGCATATCAATTGGATAAAGAGCAGTGAAGATGTATTTATCCATTCCTTTGGAAGTCAAAGCTTTCAGTACATCTTCTTCATTTTCAGATTCCCACTGGCAAAAGAAAAAATCATCATCGCCAACCCATGTGCCTGTACACTGGCATTTTTCAAATATGTAACCATCTCGCCATTCAAAGTCAGTTAATTCACTTTTATGCAAACCTCTAAAGAAAGCCTTTTTCATCTCATCACTATTAAACGTGTGAATAGCCATATACTTTTTTCGCGCCATCTCTTTTCCTCTATTGAAAAATTGAAAACATAAGAGATCTAAATGGACAATATTGCAAGAACGACGAACCTTTATGTAAAAAAATTTGAGCGCGGTATCTTAGCAACCTATCTGCTGCTAGTTTTTGACCCCCGCCCCTTTAATCTAACGGTATATAATTAATGATATGCCGCCACAGCTTTTTATCTTTAATTAATGCCACGTTAGTTATTCGTAATCTTTTTCCGTCTATGTTCCGTTCATATTGAAAGCTATGCATATCTGCATTATCAGCCAAAATAATCAAATTTGCATTCCTCAGATCAAAAGTTTCATCATCAAACCATTCCTGCATCCCATTTAAGAAGTCTTCTCTAGTGGACATTTCAAACTCTGAAACAGATATAAATTCTGGATGCATGTAACTTTCAAAGGCCTCAATATCCTTAGCCAAGATTGTTTCAAACATATTAAAAAAATGTGACTGCATTTTGCTTCCTAATCTATTCCAGACGGGCTTCTTAATCTGGGTATATTAACAGAAACCCGCACAAAATAAATGTGAGAGCTCTATCTTAGCAACCTAACCGCTGCTCATCTTATAACTTCACGTTTCGTGGCGTAATCTTTGACAAGTAAATAATTTAATAATTTGATGATGGCAGCCAATCCAGCGGTAGAGCAAGGTAAGCAAAAAATGGAAAAATACAGGAGACTGAAATGTCAGATACTATGAACTCAGAAGCAGCACGTGATCGTCGCCAAAGGTTTGGTGCGCAAAGAGGCCGTGATCTTTATTGGGGGTTTACCCTAGGATTAGTCGTTAATACTGCAACAATGTTTATGATTTCCATGGGTGGCGGTTTACCTAAGCTGGGAATTACTGCGGCAATCGTAGGAACATTTATTTTTGTTTGCGTGAACTCTTTCGATTGCATGGACGACTTTAAGGCAAACGCTGACGATATGGGTGATGAAGAACGCGCAACCAATCTTGGTAAAAAGTTCCTAGACGCACCTTGGATGATGTTTAAAACCTTAATAGTTGTAATATTTGGTGCCATCACAGTGTGTCAGCTGCAAGATATGTGGGACATTTTTTAATTAATGGCGTGGTTGGGCAATCAGCCCAACCAAATCAGTACAATCACTATTTGTCAGCTTGGAGTAATAGCTCTTCGCTAATCGCATGGCGGGAATGCAAAAATGCATCTACCTCACAGGCTTCTAACGTCCTAGTTAATTACCATTAAGTTTGAAGGAGTGAGGCAATGAGAAAAGTATTAAATGCTTTTACTAAATGGATGGTTAAGTCAGGCGAAGCTTCCTCAACGTGTTACTACAACAATAAAAGAGCTTACTACATTTAAGACCTGTGCTTACGCCAGCAGTCTTAAATATTAGGTCTCAACTCGCTATAACCTCTTCCCTGTTAGTTCCTTTAGCCAAGTTGAGACCTTTATTGTTTTGCACCTCAGACTGCGGAAATATTTCTGGGTCTAACGGTGTGTCTTTGAATGACTAAAAACTCTGTGTGAAGAAAATGTGAGAGCAGTATCTTAGCAACTTTCCACGCTTTAACATCAGTGTACCAGCGCCCATTATATTCGCGACTTTCTAAGTCTACTAAAACTTCAACATTTTCGTCCTGTTGAAGATTGAACTCCCCAATTTTGTCTATCTCTGAAAATTTTAAATATGCCTAAAAATTAGAAACTTACGAAGTTTTTGCCTTATAATAAGGTTTTTGATGTTATCTAGCTACCGCTGTGCTGGCTTTTGTTTCGTTTTTAGACGTCAAAGCATAGTATTAAATGCGGGTTTTAATTCCAAAGATGGTAACTTTTTCATGAAAGAAAATCAAACACCTGCTCTGAAAGAATTCCTTAACCAGACACATCAGGATATATTTGATGATAAGTCGGGTACTCCTGCAGATTATATACCAGAGTTAGCTATAGTTAACCCTGATCAATTTGGGATTGCAATAACGACCTCCGATGGCTTTACGAATGAAGTAGGTGACGCATCAATTGAGTTCACTATCCAATCAATTTCGAAGGCTTTTGTTTATAGTCTTGCTCTAGAATTATTAGGCACGGATAAAGTACTCAAAACAATTGGGATTGAGCCTTCGGGTGAAGCATTCAATTCGATCCGTCTAAAAGATGATAATCGACCATTCAATCCTATGGTAAACTCTGGTGCAATTGCTTGCACAGCTCTTATCTGTCAGAACAATGGTCAGGAAGCATTTGAAAAAATTCTAACCGTGCTGAGTGAGTTTGCAGGTCGAGAATTGAACGTAGACGATAAGGTATTTTCTTCAGAAAACGCTACTGGTGATCGCAATCGAGCTATCGGTTGGTTATTAAGAAACGCTGATAATTTTGACAGTGACGTCGAGGAAGTTTTAGAAGTATATTTTAAACAGTGCTCAATATTGGTAACCGCTAAGGACTTATCGATAATGGGAGCTACATTAGCAAATAATGGTATAAATCCAGTAACCAAAAAGAGAGTTATAGGCAAAACAACAGCGGTTCAGACCATGTCCGTTATGGTAAGCTCTGGTATGTACGACTATTCTGGTGAGTGGACATACAAGGTCGGGTTGCCTGCGAAGAGCGGAGTTGGAGGCGGGATAACAGCGGTACTTCCCTCTCAGTTCGGCCTTGGCGTATTTTCGCCACCTCTTGATAAATTAGGAAATAGTGTTCGGGGTATAAAAGTTTGCCAATTATTATCCGAATACTTTCATTTGCATGTTTTGGAAACGGAGGATGATGTAAATCAAAATATACCGATTACCTATGATTTGAGTGAAATAAGATCATCTCGAATGCGCGGTCAATCCGATAATGAAACTTTAGAAGAATTTGGATCACGCGTGAGTGTATTTGAACTAAGCGGCGTAATTAATTTCATAGGAAGTAATTTTATTACGCGTTCGGTAGCTGAAGAAGAGTTTCAAGACTTTATTGTATTGTCATTTATCAGAGTTAATCGTATCACGAGGGCTTCGATTGAAGTATTTCGATTATTTTTTGATCAGATTTTGTCCAAAAGTCAGCGAGTAATCGTTGTTGATAAAGAAGTTGTTAAAGATCATCCCAAAGGACTATTTGGAGAAATGGTTGATTTAATAAAACAGAATTGCCAATGTTTTGAAAACCTAGATCAAGCTATCGAATGGATAGAGAGCCAATTGATCGCTGAATACGGAGAATGCCAAAACAATTCTGAAGATTTTTCACCATTAGCTGATCAACTACTTCTTAAAGGCCTCCTAAACTCAGATTTGGAAACACTTCAAAAAAATGTGACTTCAATTGAATATGAGACTGGTTCCAAAATTATTCAGATGAACGAAAAGGCAGACGGCATATATTTTCTGCGGTCTGGAAAAGTAAGTGTGATGGTGGGCGACGGTATTTACGTTTCTGGTCTAGACGCAGGAACATGTTTTGGGGAGCTTGCATTAATTGCACCAGATGCAACTAGAACCGCTAATATTATTGCTGACACTAAAGTTTTCTGTTCCTTTCTATCCATAAAGGCTTTTAATGAAATTTCTATAGTCAATCCAGGTTTCAGTGAATTGCTACTTCGTAACTTGGGGTTAATTCTTTTTGAGCGATTGAAACAAAGTAATTCAAAAATAATAGCATTGTCAGCAATGTGAATTGGGGTAGGGTGGCCTTACTTTTTTTCGATAGGCGTTGATCCTGTTTCTGTTCGCCATAACAGGCCATCTTTAAGAAGATGTACGGTTAATACAGCTTCTGTTGTTCCATCTTGAAAGTCAGCTATAAAATGTTCGACAACGATGTCCTCATTTTCATAGATACACCTTCTTTTGTTACGTTTCGTACCTATCAACCAACGTGACATCATTGGCTCAAGATCATCTAGGCCTTGCTCAATACCTTTTGCATGGAAGACCCTCTTATAGTCAGGATGATATAATTCAAGCATTGCACCAATATCTTGATCATCCCAAGCCTCTTGGTATTTTTTATATATGCTCATTTTTAGTAGCACCTAAGATGATTGATATATTGAAAAGAATTTGTTTCTAGGGATAACATCTTGCAAAATAAGTTCAATCAGAGGCAATGGACATTGTCATGCTATTTGGGTCTGTATCTCCACCAGCAGCGGCTATGAGATCAGCTTCGTTTTTCATATGCTTCTCAATGACTTCCATACTAGGTGTATACATTACAACATGTATGGTGTCTGCATCGGCAGCATCTTGTCCTCGGTAAATTGTTTTTATTCCGTATCCGCTTCTTAACTCTTCAGCACCATCAAATGCGGCCACCCAATGTTCATAACCCTTTGTGATTTTTTGTTTTAGAATAAGTGTTGGCATTTATATCTCCTTTCGACTTGTTATATCTCCTCTCAGCTATCCTTCCTAAAAATCACTTCTGTGTAAAGCTAGTTTGCGTAGTGTCGATTCGTTGGTAATTAAAATTTTTTGTATACCTTTGAATTCAATTTTTCATGTCTTCTGGGGATAAGTATAAATTTTTTGTGGACAACTAAACGTTTTTCTGTGGGTATGTTATTTTTTGTTTTGCAGGGCTTACTGATAGTGGCATTCTGGAGTTAGGATAAAAACTGGGGGGTGCTAGAAGTTAATTACTTAAAGGGTCATCGCAAGATCGACAATTTAGGTGAAAAACGGACAAAACCAACTCTGGATCAACAAACTGAGATCGTCCACAACTTTCGAGTTGGATCGCAGTTAAAGGTGAAGTGAGCTTACAAAGCGCAAGCAGAGTAAGTAAATTGAACGCCTAGCGTGATATCAAACTTAGTTTGAAATCTCGCAGGGACGAAAAAGAGTCAGTAGTTATCCGTGAAGGGGTAAATGTATGAGAAATCACGCATTTGCCCCTTCTTCTTTTTTAGCTATCCTTCCTAAAAACCGCTTCTGTGTAAACCCACATATATCATACCCCGCACACCCCCAGTGGCCCTCGCTAGGGGGGTATCTCTCTATCTTAGGTTATCTTTATAAGTTATGAGACTTAGAGGGACTTCGCCCGTTTTTCTCTGAACACTCTTTGAAGCTGGCAATAAATAGCCACATGAGAAAACATGGACCTAATAAATTGATGTAGAAGAGGCTGACACTTCAAATGCAAAACAAGAGGCAAGTCCTGTAGGGCTTTATCTGCTAATCCTATTTATTGCTGGCGCAGTTATAATGTCTAACTATGATACTGAAACCCCAGAAGATAGAGCTGATAAGCATACTAGCTGCCTAAGAAGTTTGGCTTATGTTAATGAAAAAAACCGTAGTGAAGGTCGAAACAACATGTCTGACGGAATGTGGCAAACACTTTATCAAGACTGTATGAGCCGACCCCCACCAGGATAGTTTACCGTGACCAAAACAAACACATGCTCCTCTTGCAAGAAACTCTTTGAAGCTAAAGACATCCGTAATAACCTATGTGAGAAGTGCTTGGCTCTTGAGTTGGTAAAGCACTGGCTGAAGAGTGATGAAGTGAAGTAAAAGAAGCAGAGGTCTACTGGTAAATATAAAAAAAATAGTGATAGGCCGGTCAATTGGAGAATGTATCTATGAAAATGATGAGTGTAATAGCTGTTACCCCTAAAGAAGGGGCAGCGGATGAAATTATGGACTTAATTGTTGAGAGTAGAAAAGACGGTGTTGAAGGGCTGGACAGTTACAATATTGTTCATACACATGAAGAACAATTGCTTGTTGTGAATGAGTGGGCTTCTATGGATGATTTTATGAACTATGTGCATGGTCCTCACAATATGATTGAGCTTATAGAACATTTATGTGAGCGTTTTGATGAAGAGAACGTATGCAAAGCATACTCTGGAACAATCAGGTACCAACATCCGTAATAACCTATGTGAGAAGCACTAAATAAGCGTATTTTGGTTGATCTTAATGCTATAAAATCATCATGAAAAACGGTAGAAATACGGCTGGTAAATTCACCTCAGGCAACTCTGGTAGACCTAAAGGCGCTAGAAACAAAAAGACCCTAGCTATTGAGAGTTTACTAGAAGGCCAAGCTGAGGCTCTTACGCAAACTGCTATCTCCAAAGCATTAGAAGGTGATGGTCTAGTTCTACGCCTCTGTATGGAACGCATAGCCCCTGCCCCTAAGGATAAATCAGTATCCTTTCACTTACCGGAAATGACAGATGCAATGGATTCTTCTCAAGCCGCTAGCAGCGTTCTAATAGCTGTCAGTGAGGGTAAACTTACTCCGATTGAAGCAACACGCGTCATGGGGCTTATTGATAGCTACAGACGCACTCTGGAGCTGACTGAGATAGAAGAAAGACTTCAGGCTTTAGAAAATGCTTAAATGTTAAGCTCAATGTGCTGCATGGTTAGAACTGAATTAGCGTCAGGTAAAATTTCAATGTCTTTGTAATAATGTCATGCTAACATAAAACTTTAAAAACTTTACACGTGAGCAGATATGAAAATTGGTGTGATAACTTACAAAGATGAACTACGGCAAGATTTAAAGTCTATGCTAAGAGATTACCTTAACTTAGTCGCTGAAGAAGTTAAGCATGACCCTTGGAGATTTGAAGTTAATATTGCTGAGGCATTGGATTTCACATTTCAAAATCTAAGTGATTTTACACCACCTAAAGGTAAAATTTTTATTGCTCAAAATTCAAACCAAACCGTGGGAACAGCATCAATAAAAAAAATACGTCCTGACATTGCTGAAATCAAACGTATGTACGTAAAACCAGAATATCAAGGAAACGGAATAGGTAATCTTCTTTTGGAGAATGTTATAGAAGAAGCAAAAAGAATGGACGCTAGAGAGATTTTTCTAGATAGCCCGCCACCGTTTAAACCTGCTCATCAATTATATGAAAAATACGGTTTTAAGATTTTTCAAGAATATCCTGAGGTGGCAATACCTGCAGAATTGAAAATTGACTGGGTTTATATGAAAAAGATTTTATAGCTTGTAGTTACAGTATTGGGTAAAATTGATAAAAATACTCTAAAAGGAATTTCAAATCATGGACGCAAAAACTATACTATCGTTATGGGAAAAAACTTTGAGCGAAAAAGTGGATTACCTTTCAGAACATCTTGCAGACGAATTAGTTATTGATTTTTTGGGAAATGACAGTTCTTCGCAAACCAAAGACGAACATATTGCATGGTGTGTTTCAGATGAAAGCGCCACTATCGGAAACGTCAATGTGATTTTTGAGGGGAATGGAATAGCCGTTGGAACTCATACTGCTGTAAACGCAGAGGGTGAAGGAAGAGATATTATGTTCTATGGCAAATTCAAAAATCAAAAATTGATAGAGTGGAAAGTATTGGTATCTGCTCATCAATCCAATGCGTAACTTCAAAGCAAGAATAAGCAAGTTAGAAGACCCAAGGAGTCATGATGAGAATATTATTTACAGGCGGATCAGGTAAGGCTGGAAAACACAGCATCACATATCTTTTAGAACAAGGGCATTCAATCCTTAATCTAGATAAAGTCCATCTCGACAATCCAAATGTCTTAACTCGATTTGCTGATATTACAGATGCAGGGCAAGTGTTTGACGTAATGCAAAGTTATGTAAACTATGATGAACTTAAAGAAGGAACTGGGGTTCCAAGCTTTGATGCAGTCGTTCACTTTGCGGCAATCCCACGCTTACTTATGACAAGTGATAATGAGTGCTTCAGAATTAATACACTCGGCACATATAATGTTATTGACGCAGCAATAAAAATGGGTGTGAAAAAAATTATTTTTGCCTCATCGGAAACAACTTACGGGATATGTTTTGCTGATGGTGAGGTAAAACCTGACTATATACCTATCGATGAAGAACATCCAACTATCCCTGAAGATAGTTATGCAATGTCAAAAGTTGTTAATGAAACAACCGCTAAGAGTTTTCAAAGGAGAGAAAACATAGATATTTATGGCTTGCGTATAAACAACGTAATTGAGCCACATGAATACACCGAAAGGTTTCCAAAATTTATGGAAAATCCAGATTTAAGGAGGAGAAATATCTTCTCGTATATAGATGCCCGCGATCTAGGCCAGATGGTTGAAAAGTGTCTTCAGAAAAATGGGCTAGGTTATCAGATTTTCAATGTATCTAATAACAATCATTCAGTAAGCTTATCATCGGAGGAATTAATAAAGCGTTATTACAAGGATGTTCCTTTGAAACATAATGTTATTCCAGATAGTTTTTACTCCAATGAAAAAGCTAAACGTCTATTGGGCTTCAAGCCAATACATGATTTTCAGACTCCATCTAACTGATTTATCAGTAAGGAATTGAAGTTTAAATGAGGGGCCATGGCAAGTCAGAATTATGTCATTAAAGGGGCAAGCACGTTTTGGAACAGGCAAACTCCTGTAATACGCAGCATGTTTTTTACAAAGCGCAGTTCTATTACGGTGCCACTACTCATTGGTCTATACACTCTGGAGTGCCACAACTTGAGCGATGGTCGTAAGGGGCATCATCAATAAACCCAATAACAAACGCGATCAAAACAAACAGGGTAAAGATAATTACCATACCCGCGACTGCTAGGAAGTCCCTTAAAGACCTGCCATACTTATTAAAAACAGGGGAATTATAATAAAAATTAAAACGGCGACGCAAAGACCGCACTACTGCTGAATTACTCATTTTATCTGCCTCTTCTTACCAGTCTTATGCTGGTTAGTAGCCAGATATTATCACATGAATCGATTCTGGCAAAATCACTTTACGAAAAGCTTTGGTGATGCAAAAGGTTGGAACAAATGTGAAGTATAAGGCAAGTGAGATTCTAGGAACAGGAAAAATAATTAATAAGTTTGACCAACCATCAAAATGAAATGGCAAGTAAATACTAATCCATAAAATTTATGTCGAGTATCAAAGCAATCTTTATGAGTTCATAATAAACAAAACTGAAGGTAATATAAAATGTGTTGCGAATGATTGATTGGCATAAAAGACACGTAGAGTTTTGGAAGTCTAAACTAGGTGTCAGTGACTATGCTATGCTTTGGATTGCTTTCATAGAGGGCATACTATTTGGTCTTTTAGTATATCACTTTGGAATAGCAACATAAGATGAAACACTTCATCTAAAAAGTGATCCAAATAGATGTTAGAGATGTATTACTTCATCTACAGACCTGACCATTCATGTCGGGCAACGTATCAACAACAGTTCAAAGGCTTCGCATTAGTTTGTGAGTTTTTATGTGTGAGGTAAGTACGACACTAACGATCTAAAATTACGCTATTTATTTTAATTGGCATGTTATCTGCAACATAACTGGACGGTTAATAAACGGAGATACTGATTATGAAAAATATAACTATGCAACCACATTTCCTAAAATTTGAAGCTGTTTTGGCTCATTGTGAACAACGAGTGACTGAGCCGTCTTTACAAGCTGCGATGAAATATGGCCGTAAAATGGACTTTTTTGACAACCACAACAAACTCTCGCAATCGGGTGAGCTTTTAGCTGAGATATTACTGCCGCAATATGCCTAACTTAGTTACCACCTAAGACTGGTCTTTTGCTTCTTGTGGCATGAACTGTATTATTGAAGATAAGAAAGAAATGTCCAATCAACTTACTGATTGTTGACCAATGAATAAACTACTATCCGTAACGTCTATTTTTCTGTTTGCTAACCAAGCATCAGATCTTAAGTTAAAGGTGTAGTTATGATATTAGAAATGCAACTTGTTTTGGTCTATGCGCTAAGCGTAATTTTTATGCTAGTTGTCCAATCTTTTTTTGCAACTCGGCAGTACGGGATAAAAACCTTATTAGAGTACAAAGAACATATCACCTTGACTGGTATTGCTGGTCGATCAGATAGGGCAGTCAAGAACTCTATTGTCTCTTTGGTACTTCTTTTGCCAGCAGTAGTGGCTTTGGTTTCAATTGGGCATAGCTCAAAAGGAACCGTCCTAGCCCTTCAAATATTTTTAATTCTTAGAATTTTATATTTTATAGCTTATTTGTTTTCAATTACTTGGGTTAGAAGCGGACTATGGTGGACGGGTATAGTTTGTATTTTTTATCTATATGTAATCGCTATTAGCTCAGCTTAGGCTTTAGGTAGTGGAAGGTTCAATAACTCCTAGGTCTAACCACTGCTAGTTTTTGCCCCATGCACGAATTATAAATACCGAGTTTAAATCCAAAGAGGGTTTAGAAATAGCATCATCTGTGATCAATACTTACATTTCGTAGTTGCGATAGAGGCTCTAGCATACTTGCTCCAGCGATGAAGAGTACACCTGTTATCTCACGAATACCAAAAGGCTCACCAGCTAAAATGGCAACAGATATAGCTCCGACAACAATTTCTGTCATAAATAAAAGACCTACAACGCCTGGGTTGAGGTATTTTGGCCCCCACAGTGACGCGTAAGTACCAGGTAAAATCAAAAGAACCATAAAAGTTAGCATTAGTGGAATTACTGGCACTATTTTATCAAAACTAGGCAGACTGTGAGGCGACAACAGAACTGCTGCAAATAAAGAAAGAATTAATGACCACTGAAAAAAACCTACGGTTAATTCAGTAGTTGAGTGATTTTTGTTTTTATTAATAAGAACCATAGCAATAGCCCACATGAAGCCTGAGCATAAACCAAGCCAATCACCTAAATTTTGAGGTAAAGGAAATTTGGCACCTAATCCAAAAATGGTTAACATTCCAATTATCGCCAGTATCATAGCTATAATCCGAGGTGTGCTAATTTTATCACCTAAAAAGATGCGCCCTAATATTATCCCCCAAACTGGTGTTAAATAGAAAAGCATTATGGCACGAACAACGTCTGTATATACGATTGAAGTAGAATATAACAATAACGCACCACCTGAAATAATGGCAGTAAGTTGCAATTGAAACCCACCCCTTTTTACGTATTGCCAACGCCAAATCGTCACAGGAAAAAGGCATAGAGCAGGAATAAGAAAGTAAACAACAGTGATCCATAAGCCCTGAAATCCAGCATCCTCAAGCTCGCGAAGGGGAATCCAAAAAAGCCCCCAAACAGCTCCAGCATAAAGACATGCATATTTTGCTTTTGTTTCTAATGATAAATTCATTCGTATCATTCACCTATTAAGCCATGCAAAGTTTTGTCTTAAGATAATCTTGTAAACCCATCTCACCTCCTTCACGTCCATTACCGGATTGTTTATATTCTCCAAAAGTAGAGACGCAACGGACGCACATGCGCAAAATCTTAGCCTGTTTTTCTTAGCCACTACGATATTCACCAATAGACTAAACAACTCTGTGTAAAAAAATGTGAGGCTACTATCTTA
>CACGIS010000014.1 GCA_902573175.1 Paracoccaceae bacterium
ACCAGACAGGCCGCTGCTTATTTGTTAAAGCAAGGGTTAGGTAGAGCAATTGTGACTAACGGTGGCAAACATATTTGTGCTTCATCCGTTTATCATGAGCCAATTACAATATTACCACCAAAGGTTAAAAATATAAAACATATTACAGGTGCAGGAGATTATTTTTTAGCCTGTCATATTGCAAATGAAATCAATCAAATACCCAAGGAAACATCTTTATTAAAAGCTGCTGAAAGCGCCTCAAAATATGTCGAGACGGAAATTAAATGATTAAAATTGAGTATTCGTTAGAAGTACAACAAGCTATTAAGAACAACGAACCAGTTGTTGCACTAGAAAGTACTATAATAACCCATGGCATGCCTTGGCCAGAAAACCTGAAAACGGCTAAAAGTGTTGAGACCATAGTTAGAGAATATGGTGCTACGCCTGCTACTATAGCTGTTATAAATGGAATAGTAAACGTTGGCTTAGAAGATGAAGCATTAACAGAATTATCTGCAAAAAAAGATGTAAGAAAATTATCTAGAGCAGATTTGGCGCATTGCTTGATGAAAAAGGAAACTGGTGCTACCACGGTTGCTGCCACAATGATAATCGCAGACTTGGCTGGAATTAAAATTTTCGCTACAGGCGGAATTGGTGGAGTTCATAAATTTGCTGAAAAAACTTTCGATATTTCAGCTGACTTACAAGAGTTAGCAAAAACAGGTATTTCAGTTGTCTGTGCTGGACCCAAGGCAATTTTAGATATTCCCAAAACATTAGAGGTTTTAGAAACCCTTGGAGTTCCAGTTATTACTTTTGGGCAAACTAATTTACCAGCCTTCTGGTCAAGTGACAGCCCTTTTATATCTCCGTTATCACTCGACAATCCTTCTTTGATTGCTAAATCTCACGAATTAAGAAAGGAACTTGGGCTTTCCGGAGGCCAGTTGATCGCAAACCCAATATCAAAGAAAGACCAAATTCCTTTTGAAACGATAGAACCAATAATAATGGAAGCCGTTAAGAGTGCTAATGAACAAAATATCATTGCCAAAGAAGTGACACCTTACGTACTCTCACAAATTAATCAACTCACCAAAGGTAAATCACTTTTAGCAAATATCGCGCTAATTAAGAACAATGCAAAACTTGCATCAAAAATTGCATTGTGTTTTTAAGAGTACAGTAATAGATAGAAATGTTTGTTGAAACCATACAACCTAAAAACTAATTAATTAGAAATCAGATTGGCAACTCTAAAAATATGCTCGCACGTCTAAGAACAAGTTTTTTAACAGGCATCGTTGTTATTGCTCCAGTTGCTCTAACACTTTGGCTGATTTGGAGTGTTATTGGCTGGTTTGATGGTTTTGTTCTGCCTTTTGTACCGGACGCCTACAGACCCGAGCAGATACTTAACACTATTTTTGGTTACGACTTAAAGTTAAATATTAGGGGTGTTGGTGTTGTAGTATTCTTAGTCTTTGCAACTTTGGTGGGTTGGCTAGCAAAAGGCTTAATTGGGCGTTCGTTTATAAGATACGCTGAAAATTTAGTAAACCGAATGCCAGTAGTGCGCTCTTTCTATTCGGGAATTAAACAAATTGCAGAAACTGTATTTGCGCAGCAGGAACGATCATTTGAAAAAGCCTGCATGATTGAATACCCTCGAAAAGGCATTTGGGCTATAGGTTTCATTTCCACAACTGCAAAAGGAGAAATCGCGGAACGAAATTCTTCAAAGGGCCCTATGGTTTCTGTTTTTGTACCTACCACACCAAACCCAACGTCTGGGTTTTTGTTATTTTTCCCGAAAGCAGATATTATAGAGTTGGATATGTCGATTGAAGATGCCGCTAAATTAGTGATCTCTGCTGGGTTGGTTTATCCACCAACAAAAAAGACATCTCCGAAAAGTACCAATGAGAAAAGTCGGATCAGCAAAAAAACTTAAAGTTCGTCGATTCGGCATTAGCAACACATCCACTTAGAAAATAAAAAAAGCGCCTGCAAAAGCAGGCGCCAAGTCATTGAGGCAGGTTTCATACAGGCAAGAAACCTATCGAGCAGTGATTAAGGTATACAACGTTCTACAGATGACGCCAAGCAAAAAGTTTGTAAAACAGTATTTTAGACCTTAATATTTTTTTAACGACTCCATAAAATCCTATTAATGGTCCCGCTATGCTCCTTGCCCAAATCAAGAAATTTTCAAATCTACTTTTTGTCATTTATTGTTTTTGCCTTGTTAATTATGCACATTCACAACCAAAACACGCAATCTCTATGTATGACACACCCCAATTGCCACACGATTTTGTGTCTCTTCCATATGCCAACCCAAATGCAAAAAAAGGAGGTACTTTAAAAATTGGAGCTGTCGGAGGTTTTGACTCTCTAAATCCACATATTATTAAAGGTCGCTCACCGTGGCAACTGCGTTTTTGGGGATATGAAACTCTTATGGGAAGAAGTTGGGATGAACCATTTACACTTTACGGGCTTTTGGCAGAATCAATCGAAACCGGTCCGAATCGTCAATGGGTAGAGTTTAAACTCAGAAAAGAAGCAAAATTCAGTGATAATTCACCTGTTACAATTGAGGATGTCATTTGGTCGTATGAGACATTGGGTACCATAGGCCACTGGCGATATAGAGGTCTTTGGAAAAAAGTAAAAAGTATTGAAAAAACCGGCCCAAGAAGTGTGAAGATATCCTTTAATGAGGACAATCCAGAGTTAGCACTCTTAGCCGGAATGCGACCTATTCTTAAGAAATCACAGTGGAATGATAATGATTTTGAAAACTCCAGTCTTAAAATAGTCCCCATATCAACTGCCGCATATCGTATTTCAGATATTGATCCAGGTAAGTCGATCACTATGGAGCGAAACCCTGATTATTGGGGAAATGAGTTACCATTTAGAAAAGGAACATTGAATTTTGATAAGATCTCTCTTGAATATTTTGGGGACTCGACTGTGCTTTTTGAAGCATTTAAAGCGGGAGAAATAGACATTTTCAGAGAAGGGAACGCGGAGAAATGGGAAACTCAGTTTAACTTTCCAAATGCAATTAATGGAAAAATTATTAAATCAGAAATACCGCACGGGCGTCCTACTGGAATGCGTGGTTTAGTAATGAATAGTAGGAAAGAGGTCTTTTCTGATTGGCGGGTTAGGCAAGCTTTGATTGAAGCATTCAATTTTGAATATATTAATGAAGCCCAAAATGCTGGAAGGCAGCAGCGTATCACTTCATATTTTTCAAACTCAATACTCGGTATGAGAGAAGGTGCGGCCAAGAATAGTGTCCTAGAGTTATTACAAAATTCTGATGAAATTCAACTTCCAGGCACGTACGAAGGTTATAAACTGCCTAAATCTAATGGATCAGAGAGAAATAGAGCTAATATGAAAAAGGCTTTAAAAAATTTAAATGAAGCAGGGTTTAAAATTGTGGAGGGAAAATTACAAAATAATCAGGGTCGTCAGTTCAAATTTTCAATCTTACTACGTCAGGGGGCAAAAGAATATTTATCAATTGTTGAAATGTACTCCTCAGCACTGCAACGATTGGGAATTGATGTGCAAATTGAATTAGTTGACAGCTCTCAATATTGGGAGAGAATTAAAACGCTAGAATTTGACATGGCTCCATATGCTAGAGATTTGTCACTCAGTCCTGGAAATGAGCAATATCTATATTGGTCTTCTGAATATGCTGACGTTGAGGGAACTAGGAATTTGATGGGATTAAAATCACGTACAATGGATAAGCTTTTAGATAAAATAATGAAATCCAAATCAATGAAAGAATTACAATCAATAACGAGGTCAATGGATCGTATCTTAATGGCAGGACGTTATGTTATTCCAATTTATCATAACGGGCCAAGCCGAATAGCTCACAAATCGAATTTAAGGTATCCTTCAAAAACTCCATTATATGGAGACCGGATAGGATTTTTTCCTGATGTATGGTGGAAGACTGACTAGCTTCCATAGATATTTCCTATTATTTTAGGCAGCGCTACTATGGTAAAACTTGACATTTTTTCTGACCCAATTTGTCCTTGGTGTTACATTGGAAAAAGCTATTTAGACAGAGCGTTAGAAAAAGTAGGTAACCATCCGTTCAATATTCAATGGCATCCCTTTCAATTAAATCCTGAAATGCCCATTGAGGGAGTTGACAGAAGGAAATATCTAGAGACTAAGTTTGGTGGTAGAGATTTAGCTGTTAAGGCCTACACGCCCGTAATGGCGCATGCAGCCTTAGCTGGACTGAACCTCAAACTTGAAGATATTGCAAAAACTCCAAACACTCTTTCTTCTCACAGGCTGATTTTCTGGGCGTGGCAAGAAGGTGTACAGAATGCAGTCGTATCAGCACTATTTAAAGCATATTTCGTTGAAGGAAGGGACATAGGCAAAAATGCAGTATTGATTGATATATCACACAATGCTGGAGTTAGCAGAGACTTAGTTAGCAGATTACTTGAAGGAAAAAATGATCTTGAACAGGTAATTGAACTGGATAAGGCTGCAAGAAAAATGGGTATAAATTCTGCACCAACTTTTATTTTAAATGGGAAACATGTAATAACTGGCGCCCAAAATGTCGAATTTTGGTCAAATCTTATAACCGAAGTAAATCATAATATTGGCATCTAGCTTCGATATTTAGAAAAAAAAGGGGGACAAACCCCCTTTTTAGTTTCGCCAATCAAGCTCATAGTTATGCTGCTCGAGATAAATATTTGTTGCCTGTGGCCTGAGCGGCGTTAGGAGAGAGCGCACCCTCTCCATGTCCCAAGTTAGCTACAACCAGAAGTTGCGCCACATGTATTACATTTCATACAAGTTCCATTTCTAACTAACGTATAATTTCCACAATCACCGCAAGGATCACCCTCGTAACCCTGCATCTTTGCTTTTGTGCGAGCATCAACTGCAGTCGTCTCTTCGTCTGGTGCTCGAGCTATAGTCTCCACCTCAATATCACCTTCTAAATTACTGTTATCTATATCTAAATTTTTTTGCACCCCTTGCAAAACCACGAGTTCCTGAGGTAAACGTTTACGAAGATATCCCGTAGAACTTATCTGCTTTAGCACCTCGAGAGATTTAGATGTTCCATTTTCTGATATCTCTTTCAAATTACTTACGCCTTCATCCTGCCCTCGCCCCAAATCATCAAAACTTGCTCCCTCAGGTTTAACGTGAGCTAGATCAGTACGATCCAGATAGCTAACAGCTAGCTCTCTGAAGATATAATCCAAAATAGAAGTAGCATTTTTAATACTATCATTCCCCTGAACCATACCTGCTGGCTCAAATTTCGTGAATGTAAATGCATCAACAAATTCCTCTAACGGTACTCCATATTGCAGTCCTACCGAGACAGCTATTGCAAAGTTATTCATCATAGCTCTGAACCCAGCACCTTCCTTGTGCATATCAATGAATATTTCGCCTAGAGAACCGTCAGAATACTCACCCGTTCTAAGATAAACTTTATGGCCACCAACCACAGCCTTTTGAGTATAACCTTTTCGCCTTTCTGGCATTCTTTCCCTTGCCTTGGCGATTTCTTTCACCACGATCTTTTCAACAATTTTTTCTGCTAATACCGCCGCTTTTTCTTGATTTGTACCAGTTTCAAGAACTTCAGCAGCATCCTCGTCATCCTCAACCAATGCCGCAGCAAGTGGCTGTGAAAGTTTGGAGCCATCCCTGTATAATGCATTAGCTTTAGTTCCAAGAGACCAACTCAGTTCATAAGCCTTTTGACAGTCGTCTATTGTGGCGTCGTTGGGCATATTTATTGTTTTGGATATAGCACCAGAAATGAATGACTGAGCAGCGGCCATCATGTAAATATGGCTATTTACTGAAAGGTATCGCTTTCCTTTTTTGCCACACGGGTTGGCACAATCAAATATATTAAGATGTTCTTCTTTTAGATGCGGAGATCCTTCCAAAGTCATTGTTCCACACACATGATCGTTAGCAGCATCAATGTCGGTTTTGCTAAATCCTAAATGTTTCAGTAAATCGAAGGTTGGATCGTTTAGTTTTGCTTCGGGGATACCAAGCACATCAGTGCAAAATTCAGCTCCAAGTGTCCATTGATTAAACACAAATCTAATATCAAAAGCTGACCCAAGAGCTCCTTCGACCTTATCAAGCTCAACTTTACTAAATCCATGGCCAGCCAAACTGGTGTGATTTATCACGGGCGCGTTACCAATAGTACCGTGCCCTACTGCGTAAGATATGATTTCTTCAACTTGCGCTGAACCATAACCTAGCTTTTCCAGAGCTGCTGGAACTGACCTATTGATAATTTTAAAGTAGCCTCCACCAGCAAGTTTTTTGAACTTAACCAGTGCAAAATCTGGTTCGATACCTGTTGTATCACAATCCATTACTAACCCGATGGTACCCGTCGGTGCAATTACAGAAACTTGGGCGTTTCGAAACCCAAATTTCTCACCTAACTTTCGAGCATCATCCCAACATTTCATTGATAATTTAACTAAGTCACTGTCTGGGCAATTTTTATGATCCAGCGGCACTGGTTTAACCGAAAGTTCTTCGTACCCTTTGGTTTTGCCCTGCGCTGCATACTGATGATTTCTTATCACGCGCTGCATGTGCTTTGCATTTTTCTTATAGCCAGGAAAAGCACCAACCTCGCTTGCTATTTCAGCCGACGTGGCGTATGACGTACCAGTCATAATTGCAGTTAAAGCACCGCACAAAGCCCTTCCCGCTTCGCTGTCGTAGCCAAAACCCATATTCATTAGAAGGCCGCCAATATTCGCATAACCCAGTCCTAGGGTTCGGAAATCATAGGATCTTTGGGCTATTTCTTTTGATGGAAATTGTGCCATTAAAACTGATATTTCTAGTGTCAGCGTCCACAATCTAGTTGCGTGTACGTAACTGTCTGCGTCGAACTTCCCATCTTTTAAAAAAGTGAGAAGATTCATGGATGCAAGATTACACGCCGTATCATCTAAAAACATATACTCAGAGCATGGATTAGAACCCCGAATTTCACCATCTTCGGGACATGTATGCCATGCGTTTACAGTGTCATGAAACTGAATTCCCGGATCAGCGCATGCCCACGCCGCATGCCCAACGTCGAACCACAATTTTCTTGCTTTTATCGTTTTGGCTACCGAGCCATCTGTTCGCCGAATAAGTTCCCAATCCGCATCATCCTCAACTGCCTTTAGAAACGAGTCAGTCACTCTTATAGAGTTGTTTGAATTTTGACCTGACACAGATGCATAAGCCTCTGAGTCCCAATCCGTGTCATATGTGGGAAATTCTATGCTGGCGTATCCTTGTTTCGCATAATCCAAGACTCTTTTTATATAGGTCTCTGGAATTGCTACTTTCTTTGCCTCTCGAATGGCCGTTTTTAGGGAAGAATTTTTTGTTGGCTCAACGGCATCCTCACTGCTGCCGTCCCATTGTCTTATAGCTGAAAAGATTTCATTTAATCGTTGCTCGTGCATCTTTGAACCAGCCACAATACTTGCAACTTTCTGTTCTTCCTTGACCTTCCAGTTTATAAATTCTTCTATGTCAGGGTGATCAGCATCACAAATAACCATTTTAGCGGCACGCCGAGTTGTTCCACCGGACTTTATCGCACCTGCAGCTCGATCCCCTATTTTTAAAAAGCCCATTAGCCCGGAAGAAGCTCCTCCGCCTGACAAACCCTCACCATCGCCTCTGAGAGAACTAAAGTTTGTTCCTGTTCCGGAGCCATATTTGAATAAACGTGCTTCTCTTACCCAGAGATCCATTATGCCGCCTTCATTTACCAAGTCATCACTAACAGACTGAATAAAGCAAGCATGTGGCTGCGGGTGCTCATAAGCAGAAGCAGACTTCACCAGTTTACCAGATTTGTAATCCACATAATGATGTCCCTGCCCTGGACCATCTATTCCATATGCCCAATGTAGGCCCGTATTAAACCATTGCGGACTGTTTGGTGCGGCCATTTGTGTTGCCAACATAAACCGCATCTCATCAAAATAAGCCTGGGCATCTCCTTCCGCCGTAAAGTAGCCACCCTTCCAACCCCAGTAGGTCCAAGCCCCAGCGAGACGATCAAAAACTTGTTTCGAAGAATTTTCTCCGACTAAAGCGGTAGTTCCAGAGGATTTCGTTGACCTCCAGAGAAACTCAGGAACGTCGTTCTCTTTTACTTTTTTGGTCTTTTTTGGAACGCCAGCTTTTCTAAAATACTTCTGAGCAATAACATCGCTGGCAACCTGTGACCAACTATCTGGTACTTCGACGTTATCGAGTTTAAACACAATAGTTCCGTCTGGGTTTCTAATTTCAGATGTAGTCGTGACGAAATTTATTCCTGCGTAAGCGTCCCGACCTGCCTTAGTAAACTTTCTTTCTATCTTCATTTTTTTCTGCCCCATGCATTATTCTATCAGAGGGATTTCTGTGTAAAAGAGAGTGGCCCGCCCAGTGAAGGTTTTTGTACCCAACCAGCTGTTGACATCGTTCAGATGTTCTTTCGGGAAATGACCGCTCCACCACTACATGTTGTGGTTGAACCCCTAGCCCACACAACTTGACGTATTTTTATGGTAATGGTCAACGTTTTTTTTAAAAAAAATTTAATGTTTTTTACTTGACCCAAAATTATACATCTGACTTTTCCTAAAACCCTTCAAAATTTACCCTAATGAGAAAGAATAACCTAACGCAAAATTTCTTTATATTTTTATTGCTTAGCAATATATGTTAATTTTTAGTGTTAATTAATTTTGAGTGAATCGCTCAAAAAACAGGCACTCAAAAAATTTCGTAAAAAATATTTTCAAAACATTTTAAAATGATCTTTTCATATGCAGATTCCCTATATCAAAGAACCAAACTTCTTAAAAAAAGAATCTATTTAGATGGTTTTGGGAAATCTAAAATAACTTAATGCTTTTTCCTAATGGTCGGGACGGCAGGAGAATCAAACAGAACTAAGTATCTGTTTTGAATCCAGAAATCATCAATCAACAAAATCTTTTTGGGCTATGTTTTGGGCTATAATGCTAAAAATAGGTTTTTAAACAATATTTATTTCCTTGAGAATCCCTTGCCCTGGTGATTTACATCCGTGAAAAGCTCTCTAATGTCTGGCTATGTAGTTGCTGATAGTGAGGCTTTGGTGATGCAGAAGGTTAGTACTAATGTAAAGTATAAGGTTACTGAGAATTAAAAGCGGTCATGCAGTTGCTGCTTTCCTTATTTTGGACTTCAAATACAATATACGTACTGTTTGGTAGATCGTGATAGATGGCCAAATTATAACAAATATCCAAACATTAATTTCTTCATAGGAAATACCTAAAAATTTAGCCAAATCGACCAAGATAAAGACACAAATTTGAAAGACTCCATCAACCCAACCGATGCCACTCTCTCCCATTGTTGCTAAAGCTCTTCGATATTCTTCACCCAGCATAGGTATTTTCCTTTTCAGAAGTAGAAGCTTAAAATAACAGAATTAATAGAAAAATAATCGATAGTATGGCTGTAATTTTTTCATACTGTCGGTACAGCTTCGATAAAAGTTTAATTTATTTACAATTTATCTCATCATAATTGCATATTTGTTTTAATCAATTGATTTGCTAACCTCTTCATAAAGACAAAGTCGTTAGTTCTAGCTGATCAAAGACCGGCAATAAGTAGAAGAAAAAATCAAATGATTAGAGCACAATTTATTTTTTCTAAAGTAATTATAATTTTATTGTTATTTATATGTCACCTTAGCTCCCCAGCCTTCGCAGACTATTCCGGATTCCAAACTAAAAAATATGGTAGTTTCATTAAGTTTGACGGAATTCCAGATGCTCTATTCCTTTTCGATGATATCAAAGATGGAGATAGTTTCGCATTACGAAGAGCTCTCAGAGATAAAAAAATAAAAACGATTGTATTAGCTAGCCCAGGTGGACTTGTTCAGGAAGGCTTACTAATGGCCGGAATAATACACGATAATGAACTAACAACTTTCATTCCTATTGGAGAAGAGTGTGCTTCCGCTTGTTCATATATGTTCTTTGCGGGAAATACACGAATTTCCAAAGGTGCACTTGGTGTCCATCAGATTTCTTTAGGTGAAAAAGAAAGCAAGAAAGTCGAAGAAATTGGTAAGACTGAAATGATTAGTCAGTATGCAGTTAGTGAGATTATTGGATTTTTAACAGACTTTAAAACGCCTCCATTTGTCTACGAAAAAATGTTCCAACAAAAAGACATGTATTACTTTTCACGGGAAGAATTAAATGAGATTGAAAGGGTAAATTTTTTAAGTACTAATGATGATTTGGAAAAAATAGAAACGTTTCTAAGTGAGTTTGATAATTTCTTGGGGCTTATTGCCTGTGTTTCTGGAAAAAGTGAATGTACCCCTCTTCAACTTTGCCAACTAGCTTACGAAAATGAAACATGGAGTAATGACCCTGAGGCTCAACATCTTGTCGATAAGGCAAAAGATCAAAATCTCAATTGTCGTTTTGTTCTATTAAAAGCCAAGCCAAAGCCTTCTGGAAAAGAGCTTGTCAAAGCAATTCAAGATGAATTAGTTCGTTTAGGATGTTTAATAGATAAAGGGCTACACTGGGAATTATTTGGCATACAATATAAGTTTGATGGAACTATAAACTGGGCGAGCATTGACGGTCTCCGTTATATTTTAAATTTTGATCAAACCTTGCCTCAGACTTTTGTCAATTATGAAAACCCCGATTTTTTAGATTATTTGTTTATGCAACCAGATGGTTATTGCTCACGGGAAATAAGAATATACGTCGACGATCATTTTTTCGATGGCTATCGAAAACAAATATACGCAAGTTTGCCTTTATCGATAGTAGAATTAGATGGCGTACCCGTCTTTGTTAGAGAGTACTTGTTTGATCCCTATCGGCTTGCCTACGTTTGGCAAATAAGTGAGTTTGAAAAGCAAATAAATTGGCATAAGCTATTGAACGAAAAAATAAGCTACGTTGTTAAATTAAAACCAGAAATTACAGAGGTGAAACGCAAAGAAAACATTAGTACTTCTGTGAAAATATTCGACGTAAATCTTCAAAAACAAATAGGCTCGGAACGTAAATTTATAACCACGTTGGCCGGTGCCAACTTGGACGATACCACGTGGGACGGTGAAGGTGATTTGCCGTGGGGCGACGGTGAAGCGGATTTGCCAAGTTATCGAATTGGCAAACAAATCAGCAACCTTGTTAGAAAAAGTATTTTGCAAAGGAAATTAGATGAAAAAATCGAAAAACGATATAGCCAAATTGCTGAACAAGATGGTTACAAAAATTCTATAGACACTCGCATGTATAATGTAGGAATTTTAAAATTGGATGTTGGATATTATACTGACGCATGCATGGCATTTAACGAGTTGAGAGAAAAATACCCTCGTGATTATCTGGGTGGGGCCGAGCTTGAAATGGAAGAACTTGAATGCCCACAGTTAAAAGAAAGTTTAAACTAACCGCTCAATTTTCTTACACCTAGTGTCTAATTTAGAAATTGCTTCTGTTGCATTTTTCGTGAGCATTTTTGCATCACACAAAAAACTCTGCGAAAATATCAACACCCTCAATGAGCTTCAAAAAATGCCGATTTATCTGGAAGACGTTTTCGAATCTTAGCCCAAAAGTTTTTGGGCTATTTTTGGGCTATGAGGCCGTTTTTTGGGCTGTTTTTGGGCTATTATTTGTAGACTTCTGTATAGAATGGGCAATCTACAAAATTTTGATTTGTCATATTTTGCCTTATTTTTAGTGTCGATTTTTGTTGGTCAACACCGGACAAGTTGGTCGGGACGGCAAGATTCGAACTTGCGACCCCCTGTACCCAAAACAGGTGCGCTACCAGGCTGCGCTACGCCCCGACTTGCTTTTGTACTAAACAAACAAGATACTTTTGGAAAGACCCTATTTGAATAAAAGTTTCATGGTATTAATATTCAACAAAAAGGTTTTGTTGTTTCAAAAAAATCTGTAAAATTCATGATCCAGCTTGCATCAATTTCAAATTCCTCCACTAAGCCACTATTTATTTCTAAAACAAACGATACCCCATTACCTGCTGTTACTTTTTTTTCAGTCAATTTTGGTACATTTTCAAAAATTTTTATTATTCTTCCATCGTAGCTCGAAAATAAAATATCCAATGATATCAAAGTATTTTTCATCCAAAACTGTGGCGCACTTGGAAAATGGTAGACAAATAACATACCTTTATTTTTGTCTATTTTTTTTCGGTTCATTAGGCCTAGAGCCCTCTCATCCGGCTCATCAGCAACTTCAGCTTGAATGGTAACACTTTGCCTTTTATCAAACCTATTGTCTAAAACAACAGTAGTATATTGAGTGCAGTTTTCTTTCGCAATGACATTAACGGCATTAACTAAATGTCCAAAAGCCGTAAGTAAGAAAAGAACTGAATACCAAACATTCTTATTTTTTCCGAATATAATCACAGTTAATTTTCTATCTTTAACTTTTAGGGATTGAGGCGTTGTATATCCCAAGTGCCATTTAAAGCTTCCCTACTCCATTTAAATCTATCATGCAGTCTGGCTTCTCCATCAGCCCAAAACTCAATTTCCAAAGGTCTAATACGCCAACCACCCCAAAAAGGCGGACGATCAGGGTTATCTCCATATTTTTTTTCGAAGTATTCCACCTGCGCCATGAGGTGGGATCTTGACTCCAAAGGTTGTGACTGAATGGACGCCCAGGCGCCAACTCTGCTTTTCAAAGATCGACTCTGATAATAAAGATCAGCCATATTGCCATTTTCTTTTTCAACTTGCCCCCTCACTCTTACTTGCCTCCGTAATGACTTTGAGTGCCACACAAAAGCAGCAAGTTGACTATCAGAAAGTTCTTTGGATTTTACACTGCCGTAGTTCGTATAGAATACAAACGAAGTATCTTCAATTTGGCGAAGCAAGACCATTCGAACGTTAGGCATTCCGCCTGAGTCAACTGTTGATAAGGCAATAGCATCGGGATCATTAATCTCCGTTTTAACTGCCTCCTCAAACCAACTTTTAAAAATTTGAAACGGATCGTCACCAAAAAAAATATCTTTTTTATCACCCATTTTTCTTCCTGTCTTTTTACTATCAAATAAAATAAATTGTTGTCATTGTTGTGACATACCTTGATGAAAATGAAACAATAATTTAAACGCAATTCAAGTTGTATCGTTGGAGTTTTACTAATGTCAAATATGCTCATGAAAGGTAAGCGTGGATTAATAATGGGCTTGGCTAATGACAAGTCAATTGCGTGGGGTATAGCAAAGCAATGTGCTGATTCAGGCGCTGAACTGGTTTTTTCATATCAAGGGGACGCGCTAAAAAAAAGAGTTTTACCATTAGCCAACTCGGTTGGGTCAGATTTTTTAATAGAATGTGATGTCAGTGACTTTGAAAGTCTTGATGAGTTATTTTTACAGATAGAAAAGAGATGGGGCAAGCTTGATTTCATAGTGCATGCGATAGGTTTTTCAGATAAATCAGAATTAAGAGGCCGGTATGTAGAGACCAGCAGAGATAATTTTTTAAACACAATGGATATATCGGTGTATTCGTTTACCGCCGTTACAAAACGAGCATCCGAACTTATGCAAAACGGTGGCTCTATTTTGACCCTAACTTATTACGGAGCGGAACAAGTCATGCCCCATTACAACGTTATGGGCGTCGCCAAGGCTGCACTTGAAGCATCCGTGATGTATCTTGCAGAAGACTTAGGAAAAGATGGAATACGCGTAAATGCAATTTCGGCAGGACCAATCAAAACACTGGCAGCGAGTGGAATTGGAGATTTTAGGTACATCCTAAAATGGAATGAATTGAATTCGCCCTTGAGAAGAAATGTCACAATTGAAGACGTGGGAAAATCTGGTCTTTATTTACTTTCAGATTTAGGCTCGGGAGTTACCGGCGAAACAGTTCATGTTGATGCTGGATATCATGTTGTTGGAATGAAAGCAGTAGATGCTCCGGATATTGATGTTGTAACGGGAAAAACAGAAAAATGAGTGAAAGACTACCACACGAAAAAGGTTTCCATGTAAGCTGGGACCAGCTGCACAGAGACGCAAGAGCTTTAGCCTGGCGGCTAGACGGCAAAGGTCCTAAAAATGGGGCTTGGAAAGCTGTTGTGGCAATCACTCGTGGGGGTATGGCTCCAGCTATGATAGTGGCCAGAGAATTAGATATCCGAACGGTAGATACTATAAGCGTCAAATCCTATGACCACCAATCCCAATCAGAACCTCTAATAATAAAGTCTCCAAACTCTGAACTTATTGGAGATGGAACAGGAATATTAATTATTGACGATTTGGTTGACACTGGAAAAACACTTGAAGCTGTTCGATCATTAATGCCTAAAGCCCATATTGCGACTGTTTATGCGAAACCTATGGGAAGAGGTCAGGTTGAAACTTTTATTACGGAAGTAAGTCAGGATACATGGATCTTCTTCCCATGGGACATGGCACTTCAGTATGTGGAACCTTATCGAGGAAATGAATAGGTATACCCGTAACGATCTAAAACTACCTGCTTGCTACCAAGCAATAAGAACTTTAGACATGATATAGCTGTTTTGCAGGAAAATGTTATGACAAAAAGTAAAACTTCAGTTTCAAAAATCTTTGTTTGGATTTTACTTGGGTTCCTATTTGTGGGCTTAATAGGGTTTGGCACTGGAAATCTGAGTGGTAATATTAAAACAATTGGAAAAATTGGCGAAACGGATATCACGGTTAACCAGTATGTTCGAGCTCTTCAAACGGAGCTACGTAATACAAGCCAGCAGTTTGGACAACAACTTACACTTCAGCAACTCCAAGCCTTTGGAATTCAACAGCGAGTTTTAGCTCGATTGGTAACCGATAAATTACTGGAAAATGAAGCCTCTAAACTTTCACTATCGGTTGATGATAAAACTGTGCGAGACAATATAGTTTCGCTGAATGCATTTAAAGGTCCCGATGGAAGCTTTAATCAGGTCGCTTATAATTATGCACTTGAAAATGCTGGATACACGTCGACGGAATTTGAAGAGGAAATTCGTGCCGAAACGGCTCGCAATATTCTTTCACAAAGTATTTTGTCAGGAAATATGACCAACAAGCTTCAGGCAGAACTATTGGCATCCTTTTTACTTGAAGAGAGAAGTTTCAATATTCAGATTTTAAAACCTGAAAACGTTAATTTTGCTGTCAAAGATCCTAGTAATGAGCAATTGGAAAGTTTTCTCGAAGCAAATATCGACGAATATACTGTTCCGGAAAGCAAAGCTATTACATACGCAGTTTTAAAACCAGATATGCTAATCGACAACGTGGAAAGCGATGAGAGTATTTTAGCAAAGATTTATGATGAAAAAAAACAAGAATATAATGAGCCAGAACGAAGAACTGTAGAACGATTATCTTTTTTAACTATTGATGAGGCCAATTCTGTAATGGCCAATATTAAAAAGAGTTTAATCGATTTTGATAAGCTAATATCAGATCGTAACCTTTCTGATGAAGACGTTATTTATGGTACTTTCACAGAAGACCAATTAATTGAAGGCAAAAAACAAGTTTTTGATGGAAACGTTGGTGAAGTCGTTGGACCAGTTGAAACTGACCTTGGTCCAGTAATATTTAGGATAAGGGACATAATTCCAGCAAAAACGACTTCATTCGAAGAAGCAAAACCAGAGTTGGAGAAAAAATATAAGCTATCAGAAGCTATTAAATTGATTGATGAAAGAATAGAAGATTCCCAGAATTTACTAGCTGCTGGCGGAACTTTAGAACAATTACAAAAAGAAATAGGTTTCAGTGTAGAAAACATTTTATTTAATATTGAAGCAAATATACCCATCTTAGAGAATAAGATTTTTTTCGACACCGCCAAAATAGCCAAAGTTAATGATTTTCCGGAAATTAAAGAGTTGCCAGATGGTGGCTTATTTGCACTGCGCGTGGATCAAATAGTTGATGCGAGGCAAATGGATATTGATGAAATACGCACGGAGCTTACAAACGCCTGGCAAAAACAGGAACTTCAAGATAAATTGAATGAGACCGCTAAAGAAATGCTCAGTAAAAATCAGTATAAAGGCGAAATTTTAAACCTTAATAAAGTAACAAGAGATCAAAACCTCCCCGATTTACCTGCGGAAATAGTTACGGAAGCTTTCAATTTGTCGATTGGCGAAGGAACAGTAATAAGTGGAAATGAACAAAGTTTCATTCTAAGGCTGAAGAATATTTCAAACGCTGATTTATCTTCGGACACAGCAAAACTTTTGGTTAGTCAATTAAAAAACCAAATTAATAATAGTCTTTCCGCTGATCTTTTTGAAAGCTTTGCTAATATGGCAAGAGTCAATTCCAAGCTTGATCTTAACGAGCAAGCTTTAAATGCAGTTCATTCTAGTTTTCAATAGCTTAGATTATGCCCATAACTCCTGACTTTTCTATTTTCAAAAAAAAGTATGAAGCTGGTCGCAACCAAATAATATTTTCTAAGCTTACTTCCGATTTAGACACTCCAGTATCGATTATGCTCAAATTAGCAGGAGCAAAAAAAAATTCCTTCATTTTAGAATCTGTTACTGGGGGTGAAACAAGAGGAAGATACTCCATAATCGGTATGGAACCCGATCTGATATGGAAGTGCGAAGGTGATCGGAGTTTTGTTAGCTCAGGAAATAATAAATTTAAAAATGTTGAAGGTAATCCAATTGATATTTTTAGAGATCTACTAAAACAAAGCGCAATCAACTTACCTGAAGACCTTCCTCAAGCTTCTGCAGGGCTATTCGGGTATTTTGGTTATGATATGGTAAGACATGTTGAAGACCTTCCAAATGTTAACCCGGATAAAATTGGTCTACCTGATGCGATGTTCATTCGTCCATCAATAATAGCAGTACTAGATGGGGTCAAAGGCGAAGTAATTTTAGTTTCGCCTGTATTTTATAACAAAAACACTTCTAGTAAACAGGCATTTGAAAAAGCTATAGAAAAAATAGAAGACGCAATTTTAGAATTGAAAAAACAAAGAGTTACAAACCGAAGCTTAGGTAAATCAGGTGAAATAGAAGAACCTTCGTCAAATTTTACAAAAGAAGAATACAAAACGGCAGTTAAAAAGGCCAGAACATACATAAATCAAGGTGATATTTTTCAAGTTGTACCTTCTCAAAGGTGGACACAAAAATTCCCTTATTCTCCTTTCTCCCTTTATAGGTCTTTAAGAAGGACAAACCCATCTCCTTTTATGTTTTTTTTCAATTTTGGAAATTTTCAGGTTATTGGCGCAAGTCCAGAGATCCTAGTTCGCGTATTTGGAAACGAGGTTACAGTCAGACCCATAGCTGGAACCCGTCCAAGAGGGAACACACCAGAGGAAGATAAAGCTTTAGAAGAAGACTTGTTGGCAGATAATAAAGAATTAGCAGAGCATCTTATGTTGCTAGATTTGGGCAGAAACGATGTTGGAAGAGTAGCCAAAATAGGAACTGTTAAACCTACAGAAAAGTTTATTATTGAACGATACAGCCATGTTATGCACATTGTATCAAACGTTGTCGGAGAATTAAGCGATGAACACGACGCCGTTTCAGCTTTCTTTGCTGGGATGCCAGCGGGTACTGTATCCGGTGCCCCTAAAGTACGAGCAATGGAAATAATTGATGAATTGGAACCTGAAAAACGCGGCGTTTATGGTGGGGGTGTCGGCTATTTTAGTTCTGGTGGTGATATGGATATGTGTATCGCATTGCGAACCGCCGTTTTGAAAGATGATACTTTATTTATACAAGCAGGCGGTGGCGTTGTATTTGATAGCGATCCAGAAGCTGAATATATGGAGACGGTTCACAAGTCTAACGCGATTAGAAAAGCCGCAGCTGATGCTGCAATGTTTGAAAATTAATACAAGCATATTATTTAAATTTTAAATATAAAAACCAATTAATTACACTGATAAATTAATTCGATATTTTTACAGAACTATCTGTATTTTTATTTGAAATTTTGGGCTGTAAAGGACCATCCTGCATTTTTTGATTAATTTTAAGAATTGAAGAAAAATTCAGACTATGCAGCTTAGGATTTAATTTGGAAATGGTTTCTATAGAACTATCAGGATTTAGGTTACGGCGGGTGATCGGTAAAGTAATACCGGATGAACTATCGTTGAATTCGTTCAAATATTCTGAATTTGAAGAGTTATAAGTTGCGGAATTAGTAAATTCTGATCCATCTGGGGCTTTTATCATGACGCTTACAGGAGGTTTTGGCGCTATAATTCCAACAATTATCGAAACCAAAGCTAAAGAAAAACAACCAAAAAGAAATCCTGATATAATTCCCTTCACAGAACAAAACCTTTTATTTGATAAAATCCATTCATTTTTTTCATTTTCTTTGTCTATCAACTCTTGACGCGGCTGACTATCCCTGAACATTTATAACTCTATTGTTGGGAGTTGGGCTAGCCCTTCTGTTCTATTGAAAGAAAAAATATAATGATATTGCTGATCGATAACTATGATAGCTTCACTTATAATTTAGTACATTATGTTTCCGAACTTGGGACAGAAGTTGTTGTCAGACGAAACGATAAAATAACAATAAAGCAAGCACTTGATTTAAATCCTTCAGGAATTTTATTATCACCGGGGCCTTGTGATCCAGATAAAGCTGGGATTTGTTTGGATCTTGTTGAGGCTGCCAGTTTATCAAGAGTACCGCTACTTGGGGTCTGTTTAGGGCATCAAACAATTGGTCAATATTTTGGAGGAAAAATTATTAAGTGCCATGAAATAGTTCATGGGAAAATGGGGATAATAAAGCACAAGAATTCTCAATTATTTAAAGGGTTACCTAGCCCGATTGAAGCTACCCGATACCATTCACTCATAGTAGAGAGATCAACCCTGCCAGACGAACTTACGGTTACCGCTGAAACGGAAGACGGGATTATAATGGGATTATCGCATAAAAATTTACCTATACATGGCGTGCAATTTCACCCGGAGTCGATAGCATCACAATATGGTCACGATATTCTAAAAAACTTCATAAATATTTTAAAGGTTAAGAGATGAACGAGCATATTAAGCCATTAATTGAAGCAGCAGCGAGCGGTCCATTAAGTCATGATGAGGCAGTTAATGCGTTCGAAATACTATTTGAAGGCTCAGCAACACTGGCTCAAATTGGAGGCCTATTAATGGCTATGCGAACGCGCGGTGAGAGTGTGACGGAATATGCAGCAGCAGCTTCGGTTATGCGCTCCAAGTGTATAAAAGTAAAAGCACCAAACAAGTCCATAGACATAGTAGGAACCGGAGGGGATGGAGTAGGAACTTTAAATATTTCAACAGCAACAGCGTTTGTTGTGGCTGGAGCTGGTGTCACTGTTGCTAAACATGGCAATAAAAATTTAAGTTCAAAATCGGGAGCAGCGGATGCATTGTCAGCTAGCGGTGTTAACGTTATGGTTGGAAAGGAAATCGTGGAGAAAGCTTTAGCAGAGGTTGGCATCGGATTTATGATGGCTCCAATGCATCACCCAGCCATAAAACATGTAATGCCGGCAAGACAAGAACTCGGCACTAGAACAATTTTTAATATCTTGGGACCACTTACCAATCCAGCAGGAGTAAAACATCAATTGACAGGAGCATTTTCCAAAGAGTTGTTAGAGCCAATGGCGAATACTCTGAAATCTTTAGGCAGTAAGAAAGCGTGGTTAGTTCATGGATCTGATGGAACTGATGAAATAACAATAACTGGCCAGACCTCAGTTGTTAAATTAGAAAATGGTGGCGTTTCTAAATCTGAAATTCATCCAGAAGACGCAAAGCTAAAAGTACATCCGTTAGAAGACATTCTAGGTGGAACTCCAATTGAAAACAGCAAAGCTTTTATAGATCTACTAGATGGCAAGAAGGGAGCTTACAGAGACGCCGTTTTATTAAATTCAGCGGCAGCTTTAGTTGTTGCAGAGAAATCTGGCAATTTGACGAGTGGCGTTGAGATTGCAAAGGAGTCAATAGATAGTGGAAAGGCAAAATCTACCCTAAAAAGATTAATCAAAATAACTGCGGGGCTAGAATGAGCCTAACTGTTTTAGATAAAATAAAAGCGTACAAATTAGTTGAGATTGAAAACGATAAGAAAGTGAGATCATTATTAGATATTGAATCAATTGCAAAATCTGCGCCCAAAGTTCGGTCTTTTTCTAAAGCGCTATCGAACACCAAAAATTCCGTATACAGCCTTATAGCTGAAATAAAAAAAGCCTCGCCTTCAAAAGGCTTAATTAGAGAAGATTTCAACCCCAGTAAAATTGCCAAAGCATATCAGGCAGGCGGAGCTGCTTGTCTATCAGTTTTGACAGATACTCCTAGTTTTCAAGGAGCTAAACACTACTTGGAAGAAGCAAAGAGAGTGACATCTTTGCCTGCGCTCAGAAAAGATTTCATGTATGATATCTATCAAGTTGCAGAAGCCAGAGCCCTAAATGCAGATTGCATATTAATAATTATGGCCTCTGTATCTGACATGCAAGCACAAGAACTTGAAGACGCCGCATTCTTTTGGAATATGGATGTTCTTTTGGAAGTACATGATGAGATCGAGCTAGAACGCGCTTTAAATCTCAAATCAAAATTAATCGGAATAAATAATAGAAATTTAAAGACCTTTAAAACAGACATAAATACAACTCGTAATCTAGCAAAATTAATTCCAGAAAATCGATTTTTGATTTCTGAATCGGGACTAAACTCATCCGAAGACCTTCGCGAGCTAAAGTCACATGGGGCTTCTGCATTTTTGATAGGGGAAAGTTTAATGAGACAAAATGATTTGGAAGTTGCCACGCGGGATTTAATCTCAAAACCAGAAAGTGAGTATAATTAAATGGCAGATCTTACTCATTTTGATGATAATGGTAATGCCCACATGGTGGACATTTCCGACAAGCAGAATAGTTTTCGGACAGCTAAAGCAGCCTGCTCTATTCAAATGTCACTAGAAACTTTAAAGATTATTGCCGATGGAAATTCAAAAAAGGGAGACGTTTTAAACGTAGCCCGAATTGCTGGAATACAGGGAGCAAAGAGAACTTCTGAGCTTATACCCTTATGCCATCCTATTAGCCTAACTAAAATTTCTTTAGATTTAACTCTTAATGACAAAATTCCAGGAATAGAAATAATCTCGACAGTAAAGACCACTGGACCAACTGGAGTTGAAATGGAAGCACTAACAGCAGCGAGCATTTCGGCGTTGACAGTCTACGATATGGTTAAATCTTTAGATAAAAGTATAATTATAAAAGATTTACGCCTTATATTTAAGGATGGGGGCAAATCGGGCCTGTATGAAAGTTCATGATATCATTTGAGCATGCTTTATCAAAACTACTTTTCTTAGCAAACAGAATTGATGTTGAAGAAGTAAATCTAGAAGAAGCTTATTCACGAGTACTTGCGAATGAAGCTATCGCTTCTCGAGATCAACCACCCTTTGATGCATCCTCAATGGACGGTTATGCTCTCAAAAAAATAGACAAATTACCCAACAAAAAATTATTAGTAGTTGGCAAAGTAGCAGCAGGAAAATCGTTCAAAGGTACCATTAAAAAAGGAGAAGCCGTTAGGATCTTAACAGGAGCACCAGTGCCCAGCGGAGCCAACAGCATTTTGATTCAAGAGGATGCCGAAGAGCTAGATAATTTCATCAAAATAAGACAAAAAGTTGAAAAGAACGATTTTATCAGAAAAAAAGGATGTGATTATAAGGCTGGTAAAATTTTACTTAAAAAAGGTAAAATTCTTAGGTCTTTTGACATAGCACTATTAGCTTCTATGAACCTTCCCCTTTTGAAAGTTACAAGGCGGCCAAGAGTTTCAATTATCTCTACTGGAGATGAACTAGTTGCTCCGGGGAATTTACCCAAGAAAAATCAAATAGTTGCCTCCAACACATATGGTTTAAAAGCTCTACTTAACAAATGGGGTGCGACTAGCCACATACTTCCCATTGCAAGAGATAATAAAACTAGTTTAGAAAAAGCTTTAGACTTAGCTGTTCCTGCCGATTTGGTAATTACGATAGGTGGAGCGTCTGTTGGTGATCATGATTATGTCAGTGAAGTTTTCAATAAAATAAAAGTTAAGCACTCTTTTTATAAGGTAGCCATGAGGCCGGGAAAACCAATTTTGGCAGGAAAAAATAACAGTACAATTTTTGTAGGACTTCCAGGCAATCCTGTTTCAGCTTTGGTATGCGCCCACCTTTTTTTAAAACCACTTATTGGAAAAATGCTCGGAACAAACGAATTAAACAATATTGAAAAAAAAGGTTTGTTGCAAAACGATCTTCCAAAAAATGCAGTAAGAAAACATTTTATGCGCGCATTTTTAAAAAATGGGCAATTGGCAGTTTCCAAAAAACAGGATAGTTCCTTGCTCAGCGTTCTACAAAAAGCAAATGCGTTAGTAATTAGGCAGCCTAATGAGCCATCCGCCAAAAAAGGCGATCTTATCACCTATATAGAGTTAGATTAGCTTTACTAAGTTGACACAAAACAAGAACTAATATAGAACAAAAATGTTATACTTAGATAAAAGAGGCTGAGCATGCTGACACAAAAACAACTAGATCTGCTAGAATTTATACAAAAACGTTTGTCAAAAAATGGAGTTCCACCATCCTTTGATGAGATGAAGGAAGCTCTAGACCTCAGGTCTAAATCGGGAATACATCGCCTCATAACGGCATTAGAAGAAAGAGGTTTTATTAAAAGACTTGCAAATCGCGCAAGAGCAATAGAAATCGTAAAAATGCCTAATTCTCCAGAATTTCAAAGCACCACCTTATCTGATATGCCTTCTAGTACCAGACCTGTCTTCAGTGCAAATAGCCCTACAGCACCAATAGAAAGCGTTTATGCAAATGAAATACCTGTTATGGGCCGAATAGCGGCTGGTGTGCCTATAGAAGCAATAAGCGAAATATCTCATAATGTTGCTGTTCCAGGTCAAATTCTTCGAGGTGGAGGAGATCATTTTGCCTTAGAAGTAAAAGGTGACTCAATGATAAATGCGGGAATAAATGACGGTGATGTAGTTGTAATTAAAGAAACAAATAGAGCTATGAACGGAGATATCGTCGTAGCGCTTATTGAAGATCAGGAAGCAACGTTAAAGAGATTTTTCGTGAGAGGCGAAGCGATTGCTTTAGAAGCGGCTAACCCAGCTTATGAAACACGAACCTTTCCACATGAAAAAATCAAGGTTCAAGGTCGTCTTGTCGGCCTCTTAAGGACTTACTGATATAACAAATTCTGAATAAAACCTTTTGAACATTTATTTGGCATTTGTTTTAACTATCGTCCAACCAGCATTTTACAAGAACTGTCTTATAGCGGCCTTGTTATCATATTTTTATAATTGTAAAAGCGTTAAGAATTACTAAATCAATCAAGGGTTTATACAATGTCCCAAGTTGTAACTAGGATAGCTCCCTCTCCTACTGGTTTCATGCATATTGGGACTGCAAGAACAGCTTTATTTAACTGGCTATATGCCCGCGGTAGAAATGGTAAATTCTATATTCGCATAGAAGATACAGATCGAAAACGATCAACTGCGGAGGCAAATGAAGTAATTATAAATGGCCTAAATTGGTTAGGCTTGGATTATGATGGAGATATAGTAAGTCAATTTGAAAGAGCACCGCGACACGTTGAAATAGCTGAGAAGTTGTTAAAAAATGGAAAAGCTTACAAGTGTTTCGCTTCTTCTGAGGAAATTCAGATTTTTAAAGAATCAGCTTTAAAAAGTGGCGCATCAACTCTGTTTAAAAGCCCTTGGAGAAACGCTGACCCATCAAATCATCCTGACAGTCCCTATGTAATAAGAATTAAAGCCCCTGAAACAGGTGAAACAATTATACAAGATGAAGTTCAAGGAAAAATTAGTATAAAAAATAATCAGTTAGACGATATGGTTTTACTAAGGTCTGACGGTTCACCAGTTTATATGCTTGCAGTGGTTGTAGACGATCATGACATGGGTATCACGCATGTAATTAGGGGTGACGATCACTTAAACAATGCGGCTAGGCAAAACTTAATCTATGAGGCTTTGGAATGGAATATTCCAGTATATGCACACATTCCGTTAATTCACGGCGAAGACGGAAAAAAAATGTCGAAAAGACATGGTGCGACTAGTATTGAAGAATATGAATTAAGCGGTTATCCCGCAAGAGGGCTGCGAAATTATCTAGCTAGGCTTGGTTGGAGCCATGGGGATGAAGAATATTTTACAGATCAACAAGCTTTAGAATGGTTTAACCTAATTGATATAGGAAAATCTGCTGCACGATTTGATTTGAAGAAGTTACAGTTTTTATCCGGCCAACACCTAAAAAATTCAGATGATGCTGCACTGCTGCATGAAACTCTGCAATTTCTAACAAAAGTTAAGAAGCAATCTCTTTCTGAAGACAAAATTCAACTTTTAAATAAAGGTCTATACTGCATAAAAGATAGAGTTAAAACATTATCTGAACTAATTGAAAAAGCGTCTTTTATTTTAAATAGCAGACCAATTGAGATGAGCTCCGACGCTCGGTTAAGCTTGGATGAAACAGGGCTTGCAATGTTAGAAGCATTGACGCCGCACTTGCAAAATGCTACCTGGACAAGGAAAGAGTTGGAACAAATTTGCAATAATATTGCCGAAAGTTTTGGAGTAAAATTTGGGAAATTAGCGTCACCTATTAGGTCAGCTCTTTCAGGACAAACGAAAACTCCTAGCGTCTTTGATATGATGCTTGTTTTGGGCCGCAATGAAACAATAGCAAGACTAACTAATGTTTAGGGTTGTTAAAACTTTCTGTTAATGAAAAAATATTGCAGCGACAAATGGATGCTGAAAAAGAAAGAAAATTGATATGGTAAAATCTTCAAAAACGGCAAAGCTTTTACTTGACGGTAAGGAATACGACTTGCCAATTATGTCTCCTACGGCAGGTCCTGAAGTACTAGATATACGAAAGCTTTATGGTGAAGCTGGAGTTTTCACATATGACCCTGGATTCACATCCACTGCTAGTTGTGATAGCACAATTACTTTCATAGACGGAGGTAAGGGTGAACTCCTTCATAGAGGTTATCCAATTGACCAACTTGCAGAACATTCACACTATTTAGAGGTCTGTTATCTTCTCTTATATGGAAATTTACCAAAACCAGCTGAATTGGAAGATTTCGAAAATAGAGTGACTAATCACACAATGATTCATGAGCAAATGGGCTATCTATTTCGTGGCTTTAGACGTGATGCTCACCCTATGGCGATAATGACAGGCGTTGTTGGAGCAATGTCCGCTTTTTATCACGATAGTACTGATATAAATGATCCGTGGCAACGCGAAGTTGCTTCAATACGAATGATCGCAAAAATGCCAACAATTGCAGCTATGGCATACAAATATACGATAGGACAACCGTTTGTTTATCCACGCAATGATCTAGATTATGCGTCAAACTTTTTACGAATGTGTTTTGCTGTACCTGCTGAGAATTATGAAGTTAACCCAATTTTAAGCAGAGCAATGGACCGAATATTTACGCTGCATGCTGATCATGAGCAAAATGCTTCGACGAGTACAGTACGTCTGGCATCAAGTTCTGGGGCCAACCCGTTTGCATGCATCGCAGCAGGAATAGCATGTTTATGGGGTCCGGCTCATGGTGGTGCTAATCAGGCATGTCTAGAAATGCTACGTGAAATCGGTACAGCAGATAGAATACCTGAATTCATAAAGCGAGCTAAGGACAAAGATGACCCGTTTAGGCTCATGGGATTTGGACACCGTGTTTACAAAAATACTGATCCGAGAGCAAAAGTCTTAAAAAGGTCCGCCGACGAAGTTTTAGATTTATTAGGCGTTAACAATAATCCACTACTCCAAGTCGCAAAACAACTAGAAGAAGTAGCACTAAATGATGAGTACTTCGCTGATAAAAAGTTATTTCCAAATGTAGATTTCTATTCTGGTATTATACTAGAAGCGATGGGTTTTCCCACTTCTATGTTCACTCCTATTTTTGCCCTCTCTCGTACAGTGGGATGGATTTCTCAATGGAAAGAAATGATCGCAGATCCACAGGTCAAAATAGGGCGGCCCAGGCAGTTGTACCTGGGAGAGATACCAAGAGACTATACTGACATTGAAAAGCGTTAAACATTTATTATCGCCCTTCGAATTTGGCCTGTCTCTTCTGTAGAAAAGCCAAAACGCCTTCTTGGAAATCTCGAGTATTTCCACAATTGTTTTGTAACTTTGCTTCAAGTAACAACTGACTATTAAGGTCATTATCATAAGAGCTTTTTAAAGCATCCTTCAAGTATCCATAAGCTACGGTTGGACCATTAGCCAAGTGATTTGCGCGAGAAAGCCAAACCTTTTCAAAAGTTTCATCAGGTACCGCCTCCCAAATCAAACCCCAGCGATCAGCCTGATCTGCCGTTATTTTATCGGCAAATAATGATGCACCCATTGCTTTGGCTTTTCCCATTGTTCTTGGCATTATATAAGTACCACCAGCATCTGGAATTAAACCAATTCTTGTGAACGCCTGCAAAAAGTAAGCCGACTCGCAAGCAATAACTACATCAGCAGCCAAAGCTAAATTAGCCCCTGCTCCTGCAGCAGCTCCATTAATTGCAGCTATTGTTGGAACAGGGCAATCCAAAATCGAGCGCAGCATAGGTTCATACTCATCCCTTAGCGTCCGTTCGAGATCAATTTGAGAAACTGATTTTCTATCTCCCAAGTCCTGTCCAGAGCAAAAAGCAGATCCAGACCCAGTTATAACGACCACCCTAGCCTCTTTTCCCATTTGGCTTACAGATTGGGTAATTTCGGCTCTCATTTGAGTATTAAGGGCATTTTTTACGTCTGGTCTGTTTAAACGTATAACCGCAACTTGATCTTTTATTTCTAGTTCTATTGTCTCGTAGTTCATAACCTTATCCTTTAAATTTTGGAGCTAGCTTTACCTTGCTTCACCGCACCAAAATTAATCTTCACTTACAATTTTACTTAATTCTTTTTTCTCATGATCTGATAAACCTGTAGTAATGTGGCGTTTATGTTGGTGGCTTGATTTTATGAATGTAAAAGAAATTATTAAAGCAATTAATAACATCAATGGCCCTGATAACCAAAGTATCAAATTAAAACCATCAGATCTCGGCTTTAATAAAGCAAATTCACCATAGCGATCGACAATAAAATTCAGTACTTCATCATCACTATCACCAGCTACCAGCCTTTCTCTCACCAAAATGCGGAGATCTTTTGCTAGACTTGCATTGCTATCGTCAATGCTTTCATTTTGGCAGACTAAACATCTAAGATCCTTAGAAATATCCCGTGCCCGCTCTTCCAAAATCGGATCATTCAAAACTTCAGCTGGTTCGACGGAGTAAGAAACGAAAGGAATACAAATTATCAAAATAGCGAAAAACAGAGGTCTCATGTGGCTTGACCTAAACTTTTTGCTCGTTTGGAACCAGCCGCAATTCTCAACCTCCGATCTGTCAAACTTAAAATGCCTCCTAAAGCCATCATAGCGCAACCGCCCCAAATCCAATTAGCAAAGGGTTTCAAATAAGTTCTAACAGTCCAAGCATTTTCTAATTGTTGATCTCCCAAAACAACATATAGATCTCGAGAAATCCGATAATCTATTGCAGCCTCTGTCGTGGGCATTTGGGCAATAGGATAGTTTCGTTTTTCCGGTCTAAGAGTAATCAGTTCAGAACCCTCTTTTGAAACCGCAATTATACCCATTTTTGAAAAATAGTTTGGCCCACGGACTTCTACTACATCATCAAGTTTCAAATCATACGACCCTACATTCCAACTACTTCCAATAGAAACAACTCGTATATCTTCCTTTTCCCATGATGAAAGAGCGGCAATCGCAAACATAGTCACACCAAGTCCAAAATGAGCAAAGAATTTACCAAAGTCAGCCCTTGGTAAAAACATCAATCTTCCCATAGATCGAGAGTTACCAAGTTTCGAAAATAAGTCGATAATTGTTCCCATCACTATCCAGCTGCCTAAAAACACACCAATTGGTCCAATCAAACTTTGCCCAGTCTGGATTGACCAAATAAACCCAGATAAGCATATGCAGAGTACGAACACGGCTAAAAACTTTTTAAACGTTTTTATTATACTAGCTCTTTTCCAAGATAAATTTGATCCCAAAGGTAATATTAAGCCCAACAAAATCATAAAAGGTGTAAAAGCTGCGTTAAAGAATGGAGGGCCAACAGAAAGTTTTCTATCAAAAAATAATTCAGCAACCAAGGGCCATATTGTTCCTAAAAAAACAACAAAAGCTGACACTGCTAGTAATACGTTATTTGAAATTAGCGCCGTTTCTCTACTCGCTAGTGAAAAAACACTATGAGACTCCATTGCACCAGATCTAAAACTAAATAGTATTAGTGCGCCCCCCACGAAAACGCCTAAAATAATTAATATAAAAAACCCTCTTTCAGGATCATTGGCGAATGCATGAACAGAGGTCAACACACCTGAACGCACTATAAAAGTTCCAATCAAAGAAAACCCAAATGCAAGAATAGCTAAAAGGATAGTCCAACTTTTTAATGTTTCCCTTTTTTCCACCACTATAGCGCTATGCAAAAGAGCAGCTGCCAAAAGCCAAGGCATAAAAGAAGCATTTTCTACTGGATCCCAAAACCAAAAACCGCCCCACCCTAATTCGTAATAGGCCCACCAACTTCCAAGGGCAATTCCAATGGTTAGAAATATCCAAGCTGCGAGTGTCCAAGGACGAACCCACCTGCCCCACGCAGCATCAATCTTTCCTTCAATCAGTGCCGCGACAGCAAAAGAAAATGCCATGGATAATCCCACATATCCCAGATATAAAAATGGTGGATGAAAAGCTAATCCTGGGTCTTGAAGAAGAGGGTTAAGGTCTTGTCCATCAAAAGGTGGTATTTGTACTCGCTCAAAAGGATTTGAGGTAAAGATTATAAATGCAAGAAAAGCTACCCCTATAGCTCCTTGCACTGAAAGAACTCGTGTCTTCAATAAAATGGGCAAATTCGTACCAAACCAAGAAGCAGAGGCCCCAAAAAGGGATAATATTAGAACCCATAACAGCATAGATCCTTCATGGTTCCCCCAAACACCTGTTATTTTGTAAAGCATTGGTTTTAGAGAATGTGAATTTAAAACAACCAATTTAACGGAAAAATCTGAAGTCATGAACGCATGTGTGAGGGCAGCAAACGAGGCCAATAAAAGAGCAAACTGTAGGTTTGCGGCACTTTCCGCAATAGC
>CACGIS010000015.1 GCA_902573175.1 Paracoccaceae bacterium
GGTCACAGCCATAGCAAAATGTTGAATGAAGAAGGAAGTAATTACTCTTACCCTGAAATGGTTGGTCCAGTACCAGTTGTACAAGCTTATGCTTACACAAAATACCTTGGCAAGCTAACAGTCAGTTTCGATGGATCTGGGGATGTAACCTCTGCTTCAGGTGATCCAATTTTGCTTGATGCATCAATAATTCCTGATGAAGAAACTGTAGCACGTATCGCCGAGATGGGAGCTCCAATTGAAGAAATGAAAAATAAAGTCGTTGCAAATGCAGCTTCTGATATTAATGGTGATCGTGCAAACTGTCGCGTCAGAGAGTGCCAAATGGGAAATCTGGTTGCAGATGCTATGCTAGAACGCGTTTCCAGTCAGGGTGTTGAAATTGCGATACAGAATGGTGGCGGCCTAAGAGCATCAATTGGCGCAGGAGATGTAACCATGGGCGATGTGTTAACTGTACTCCCTTTTCAGAATACACTTTCAACATTTGAAGTCACTGGTGAAACCATCGTTGCAGCACTTGAAAATGGGGTAAGCCAGATGGAAGAAGTTAAAGGACGGTTTCCACAAGTTGCGGGCCTATCCTTTACTGTAAACCCTTCAGCAGAGGTTGGATCACGAATCTCTAAAGTCTTAGTTGGAGGATCACCAATTGACTTGGGCAAAACATACAAAGTTGTGTCAAACAATTATGTAAGAAATGGCGGTGATGGCTATAAAATGTTTAGAGGTGCCTCAAATGCTTACGATTATGGCCCAGATTTAGCAGACGTAACCGCTGAATTTTTAGCAAAACAGAATGGATACCAACCTTACTTAGATGGTCGCATAGAAGTAACACAATAAAAAACTAAAAGGAGGCGCAGTCCGAATGCGCCTCCATAATAATTAGCTAAGCAGGCTATAAATCCTAATCAATTGATATTTTCAGAGAGAGTCTCAATTTTTACAGCCTCATTTAGAAACATCGAAGGAGCACAAGTTGGATCTAAATCGATAATAGCTTTTACGTTTTGGCTTTCTAGATCAGCTTCTGTACCAACCACAGAAAAAATTCCTTTGCAGATTTGTCCATTTGTCCTGATTACGTTTACTGAATTCCCCACAGCAACACCCATTTCTTCTGCATTTACAAGCTGTTCAACAAAAATAAATGTTTCAACGCTCTTTTCTTCCGGCCTGTATAACTTTGCTGCCAACGAACTTTGAGAGACACAATCCCCAATATTTGGTTCAAACTCTAGCAAAATTCCATCGTGGGGAGCGCGAACAATTAATTTATCCAAATCTAATTGTCGCCCCTCTAACTCTAATTTACCAATATCCAGAGCGATCAAAGACCTTGTTTTGGAAGCAATAGAACGCCCAAGTGCCTCTTTTGCACGCTGAACAGAGAAAGTCGTTTCTAGTTTTCGCCGCTCGGCGGCTTCGAAAGTCGTTTCGTTAACTAGTCCCCGTTCAAATAAAACTTTTGTTCTCTCAAATTCACGTTTCACAAACTGAAATTCTTCTTCAACTCGTCCCACGTCTGCTTTTGCAACTTCAATAGAGAAATCAGCATCTTCTACTGAAGCTTCTAAATCAAGCAATCTAGCTTCTGCTGTTTTGACCGCCAGATCGGCATTCCGATCATCCAGTTCCACTAATATTTGACCTTGGTAAGTTTTCCAAGATGTTAGTGATTGGCTAGAAACTTTGGCTATACATCCTCCTGTTTGATACGAAAGACTGGTCTCATTGTTCGCAAAAACAGTGCCAGATAAGCTTACAGGCTGAAAATTAGTTTCAGAGGAGGCCGTTGAAGAAACAATTGAAAGAAATAATGCTAACCAGCAAATTCTGAAATTTTTCATAGCACTTTTATCCCTACTTTTTCCCACATGTTATTATTTTCCATCCAGATCAATTTTTCAACAAAAATTAGAAATAATACTAAAAAGTATCGTCTTAGATACTTTACTCAATACTATTAGAACCAGAGAAAGTATTTACTAAAATAACGCCCGCTATGATCAAAATAAGTCCAAGGATTACCTGCCAAGACAAAGACTGGTCAAAAAGAAACTTGCTCAATACGGCGACTAAAAAAACACCAAGGCCTGCCCATGAAGCATAAACTACTGCTATTGGAATCGTTTTGAGCGCAAATGTTAAAAAGTAAAAAGAGCAAACATAGGCAGCGACTAATGCAACCGTTGGCACAATTTTAGTAAAATTTTGAGATACGGGTAACATCATTGTCCCAAAAACTTCCAAGATAATCGCCACCGATAGAAAAATATAACTTTTCAAAGAAATTCCTTTTAATATTTTAGAGAACTTGTAGTAGTTTTTTTTATCAAAATTTATTAGTTTTTTTTTACTAACAATCTGTGTTTAAGTTAATCTATTGGGTTTGGAAAGTCTGTTTAATGGAAAGTACTGAAGAACTAAAAGCACTTAAACAAGAAAATAGTAAACTTAAATTAGAAGCACGTTTGCGGAAATCTCTGGCGAGTGAATTAGAACGCCAAAAGTCCCTTGTTCAAGAAGCAAAAATCGAGGCAGATGCGCAACGAGACAAGTTACAAAAAGCCTCAGAACAACTATCAAAATATCTATCACCACAAATTTGCGAAAAAATTTTTTCGGGGGCTGAATTCTCATCTAAAAGCGCAAGGAAAAAACTTACGATTTTCTTCTCAGATATAGTTGGGTTCACTACGCTTTCAGAGCAGATGGAAGCCGAAGACCTGTCAAGTTTTCTAAATTTTTATCTTACAAACGTGTGTGAAATTGCACTGAAATACGGAGGAACCATCGATAAGTTTATTGGTGACTCTGTTATGATTTTTTTTGGCGACCCTGATACGAAAGGAGCGAAGGAGGACGCTATTGCATGTTGTCAGATGGCAATGGAAATGCTCACTTTTCTTGAAAACAATCAGCAGCATTTTCAGGATATGTATAACTTTCCAGAGAAACTTGAGATACGAGTAGGGATACATAATGGACTATGTAATGTTGGGAATTTTGGTAGTGCGCAACGTCTTGATTATACCGCCATTGGTAGAGCCGTAAACGTAGCTGCAAGGCTAGAACAAGCTGCCCCTAAAAATTCAATATTGGTATCGTCAGCTATACGTAACTTGATAAAAAATAAATTTGAAACTTCCTCTCCAGTGGAAGTAAAAGCTAAAGGAATTGATAAACCTATTGCAAGCTACGTTTTGACTAGACAAGAATCTCTAAACACCAAAGTGATAAAAGAGTTGGATGGGCTCAAATTGGAATACGACCCAAAGAAGATTGATAAGAATAAATTGCTAGAAATTATCAGCGAACTAGAAAAATGATTAAGTTTGGTTCATTGCTTCTATAACAGCCGAAATTCTTTCTACCGTCCCATTGTGATCAAAACTTTCAACTAAAATCTCCGGATCGCCAAAACATTTGTATTTATTGTATGCAAAAATCTCAACTTGAGGAGAAAAATCTACGTCATTTTTCAGAAAGCCTGCGGGAGTGTAAGTCAATCCATCTACCACCTGAGGTCGGGAGGCTACTTTAGTGCCACACGTTGCGCAAAAATCAATTTCAAAACCTAAACCACTGCCGCCATCAAATTGATATGTAGATTTTTTACCGCCAATAGTGACCTAATCTGTGGGATAAACAAAAACCATGAATGCCCCATTCCACAAAGTATCGCAATCGGTGCAATGGCACATAAAATGTAGAAGAGGCTTTTCGGGAAAATCCATGGTTACCTTACCGCAAAAACAAGCTTTTTTCATTTTTCAACCCATACCTGTAGTTTCATTTTTAAAGCTAGGCTACAGTCAACATAATTAATTTCAAACAAAATTTTTCAGTAGTGGTCTTGGCATGTCTTCGAAAAAACGTGAAAACAATCAGAAAAAAAAAGTTGCTTTAATTGGATGCGGTTTGATTGGCCAATCATGGGCGATAAGTTTCCTAAGTGCGGGTTATGAAGTTTCATTATTCGATCCGGTCGAAGGAGTTACCGTTCAATCTAAAGAAAAAATAAAAGCCAAGCTGAAAGATTTACAAAATTATGGTTTACTGAAACATAAAAATATATCTGATTTTTTGGATAAAATTCACCTTGCAGAAGATCTTTCGAGTGCCATAGCAGGATGTTTTTATGTCCAAGAAAGTGGTCCTGAGGATCTCGAGATAAAAAAAGAAATCACCAAAAAAATAGATGCTGCAACACCATACAATATTCCCATTGCCAGCTCAACCTCTGGAATTCCTGCATCCCTTTATGCAAGCGATGTAAAAGGAAAATATAGATGCCTTGTGGCTCATCCTATTAATCCCCCTCATTTAATACCAGCCGTAGAAATTGTGCCAGCCCCATTTACGAGCGAGGTCATAACTCAGGCTGTTAAAAAAATTATTACTTCAATAGGCAAAGAACCTTTAGAACTGAAAAAAGAAATTCCGGGTTTTGTGGTTAACCGCCTTCAAGGTGCTCTACTCTGCGAGGCCTTTGATCTCGTAAAAGAAGGTATTTCTTCGGCAGAAGACATCGACAAGGCAATTTCTGAAGGTCTTGGCCTTAGATGGTCCTTTATGGGACCCTTCCAAACTATTCATTTGAATGCACCAGAGGGAATTGAAGGATACGTGGAACGTTACGAAAAAATGTATAAAGAAATGTTTAATAAACCTGATATTGAATGGGCATCAGTACTCAAGCTTGGATTAGAAGAAGAACTTCTTAATCTTTATCAGCTCCGTGAACGTGAAAAACACGAGAAAGAGAGAGATAATAAACTCACAGAGCTTATTTTACATAAAATCAAGACATAAAAAATTTCTACGAAACCCAAATTGTCTTAAAAAACTGTATTTACTGTAGATTTTTCAAAATAATTTAACTTTTTGGATGACTTGGAACAGTTATTGCAAATGATCCCCGAATAAGAAGGGATTTTATAAATGTTAGATAACGTCGATGCAGCGCTAGAAAGCGCTATTTCTTCACATGAGGCAGGTGATTTACTAGTCGCAGGTGAAAAATATCTTGAAATTTTAAAAGTAGATCCAAGTCATCCAGATGCTAATCACAACTTTGGGTTACTTTGTTCTAAATTAGGTGAGCCAGCTATGGGGGTTCAGTTTCTAAGAACTGCAATAGAAACCAATCCGCAGGTTGCAGGATATTGGATCAGTATTATAGACACCTTGATAGAAGTTAGGGATGTTGAAAATGCCAAGATAGCGCTCGAAAAAGCTAAAGAAGTTGGACACAACGACGAAGTTTTTGAAAAGTTAGCGGCTAACATAGAGTTACTGCGCAACTCCAAAACAGAAAGTGAAGCAGTTTAACTAAAACTGTAACGTTTTATTAAATAGAGTCCCAAAATAATAAACTGCTCGGCAGCACTGATAAGCTAAACTTTGAAACGTTTTCCAAAAAGCTTTAATGTGCTGTAGAGCCAAAACTGTTTATTAACTTTCTTTGAGTTGATATCATTAAATTCGTCTATCGAATTACTTTTAATTTCATCCAGCGGTCTTGGTTGTCCCTTTTTAAATATTATGCCTATGTCGAATTCGTCAAATACCTCCAGCGGGACCATTCCACTGTAAGCGCCAAGCAATTCCAGACTGTATCGGCCAAAACCAATTGTGTGTGCCATATGCAATGACCCAAAACCCTTTAGTTTCAGAGCGTTTGCCATATTAGGCACCTCAATGTAAATCAAACCGTTTACGTTAAGCCAGCTAATAGCTTTTTTAAAGGCTTTCAATGGATCAGTAAGATGCTCAAAAACATGAAAAGCAGTAACGACATCCAGTTTTTCTTTGCATTCATAGTTTTCCCAACCACAGTTTTGGACGTCTAAACCTTTCTGTTCTCTGGCATATGATGCATATAAATTCCCTGGCTCAAATCCACTGGCCAATGCGCCGCTGTCCTGCATAAGGTCAATAAATTCTCCAGATCCGCATCCAAAATCCAAAACTTTTGGATATTTTTTTAGATGTGGTCGAAGTTTATTTAACCTGGTTTTGGCCTCAGAAACTCTTTTTTTAATGTGATTTGAAGTTGGGCCGGAATTAACCCATTGATAATCATTACGGTAATTTTTCGAATAGTATTCAGCAAGCTGTTCATCTGAAAGCATAAACTCATGACGCACCAGTGAGCATTCGTCACATTTTGAGTGAGGTAAAATTTTAAATCGCCTATCATACTTACTAATTATTTTGCTCTTGACGTTTCCACAAATAGGGCAAGCTACTGGACTTCCAGTCAAAGAGTATTTTGTAAATGGAAGATTTTTCATCTTATCTCATCAATACATTAGAATTGAGCATTCAAATAAGCAACTAACCTGTTTGGTAGTCAAAGAACAAGTAAACTGCAATCAAAAGTTAAAATCAAAATTTTTTGGTGGCGAATGCATATTTTTTTGATGGAAATATTCTTTAAAAATCGCTATGCAGAGAGACAATAATTTTAGCCTCTATATTTGTAGTTTAAAATGGATACCCGAAAAAAAAGATCATTGCTTGTCGAAAAATTAAGCCGTCTTCATTCTAGTATGGCTTCTTTCAATAAGTCAGACGAGAGTTATGATCAGAGTTTGAAACGGCTCACAGTTTTTGCTGAAAACAGTGACGTGGAAAGTGTTAAAGTTTTATACAGAATCTTGTACGCGCTTCCCAACATTGGGAAAGATACCAAAAGAGAAACATATTTTTTATTTCTGGAAAATTTTAACTCTGAATTAGGGGAATTGGGCTTTTCTAATGATGAATTAGAGGAGGACTTAACACCAAATGAACAAGTAGTTGCTGATCTTTTTTTTAGTGAAAATATAGGCAAAAACTTAAGGCTAGTTGAGTACTTAAATTCCGCCTTTTTTACAGAGAGCCAGAAGACATCTCTAGGTAAGTCACGAATAGTGATTGATTTAATAAAACGATGTAAAACTTCATACGACCCAGATACCGATAAACTAAATGAAGACGATTTTGGAATATCACATGAAGAATTTGAAGACGCTTTAAAAAGTCTAGAGGAAAGTAAAAGAATTCTTATCTATCGAGCTGCCCGGGGTATAGATGAAGAATATATGAATAGAGGGCTTTTATTGTTTATTCGGAGCTGTATTGTTAACACCCAAATCGATGATAGTGAAGTGGACTCAAAAGTAATGTCCGACGAAGAAAAAGTAATAGAAAAGCTTGTCATTGGAGATAAACTTTTTCAACCTACTCAAAGCCAACAAACATTCACAAGGCCATCTCGATCTGTAGAAACATCTTTTGAGGGCATATTCTGGGCATTTGCTCTGCTTGCTTTTGCAGTAATCATCATGTTTCTTATTAACAATACAAAATGAGAGAATAATTCTATAACTTTTCACTTGGAGATTAATAATGACAAAAATAGCTAATCTTTTTTTATTGTTATGTTTGATTAGTTCTCCATTGGTTGCAGCCGATTGTACTAAAGTTTCTGATGCAAATGCTATTTACAAATCAATTACACAATCAAATGCCTCAAGTTTATCAATTAAACGCTTGCAACAAATAGTCGGGGTCAACGCTGATGGTATTTGGGGCGTGCGCAGCGACACAGCCTACAACAATTTAATTTCAAAATGTAATTCTTACAGCTACCCAGGTTTAACAATTAGTGTAGATGGAGCAAAAATAACTGATTTTTATAAAAATCAAACAGTTTTTGAACAAGTACCCTATCAGAATTGTAGCATTCAAAAAGTACCTATTTACGGTCAAATTCAATCCAAACCAGATGCTGGTGCAGTCGTAGGTGGAGCAGTTTTAGGAGGTATTATTGGCAAAGCGGTAACAAAAAAAGATAGGGGTGCAGCTTTTGGTGCACTAGTCGGCGGGGCTTTGGCAAACGAAAATCAAAAAACAAAAACAACCACAGGCATTGTGGGATATGAAAACAGACAAAGTTGCCAAACTAAGTTTAAAAACTCTCCAAAAGAAGAGGTAGTATATTCATATTCAACAATAACTTTTATTGTTGATGGGCGAGAACAAACAGTAGAATTTCAGAAGTCACGGTAATTACCTTTCGGATTTGCAGTAAATTTATTTAGAGAAGGTTCTCCATTTGCTAAGTGAAAAAATTGGCCGCATACAATCTCCTAAAATTATTAGAATTGGAGGTGGCGTAGCTGAAGAAACGCCAAATGTATTGAAACAGTTAGGCCTTTCAAGGCCACTTATTGTTACTGATAAAAATCTAGTAGAACTTGGACACGTTGATTTAGTTTTAGCAATTCTTGAGAAGCACAATATTACTTGGAGTGTTTTCGATGGGGTAGTTGAAGACCCTACTGATCAATGTGTTGACGCGGGTCTGGAAGTTTTTAGCAGTGGTTCGTTTGATTGCGTTATAGGCCTTGGGGGTGGAAGCCCCATGGATACAGCAAAAGCAATTAGCTTTATGAGTGTGAATGATGGCCACGTCAGAGATTACAAAGCGCCAAATCAAATTGATTTATGCGGTCCACCAGTAATTTTAATTCCCACCACAGGGGGTACCGGATCAGAGCTAACCAGATGGTGTGTTATTACTGATACTACAAATACTGAAAAATACAATTTGTCGGGTTTGGCCTGCGTTGCAACAGCCGCTCTTATTGACTGGACTTTCACCACCACAAAGCCCTGGCGAATTACTGCTGACACGGCAGTGGATAGTCTAACTCACGCAATAGAAGCATATGTAAGTAAAAAAGCTTTCGGGTATACAGACGCATTTGCGCTCGCTGCCATGCCAGCAATAGTTGAAAATGTCAGACTTGCATGTAGGGAGCCAGAAAATGCAACAGCCCGTAGGAATTTAATGTTGGCAGCCTCTCAGGCAGGAATGGCATTTTCAAATTCATCTGTTGCTCTAGTACACGGAATGAGCAGACCAATAGGAGCTCATTTCCACGTTGCCCATGGACTATCGAACGCAATGTTACTGCCAAAAATCACTGAATTCTCTATAAAAGGGAATGAAGAAAGATATGCGACCTGCGCTCGAGCAATGAAATGGGCGGTGGAAAATGATAATGACGAAATGGCATGTTCAAAATTAATAGAAAATCTTTTTATTTTGAATGAGGATTTGAAAGTACCGCTACCCGGAGATTTGGGTCACTCAACAGATCACAATTTGTTAAAACTCATGGCATCACAAGCACTGGCTTCTGGCTCACCACAAAACAATCCCCGAGTGCCTACTAAAAACCAGATTATCCAATTATATCAGGAAGTTTGGGATTAATCCCAAAACTCAAACAAATTCAATTACTTCGCCATGAAAGGCGATAACATCCAGCATATGGTCTCTGTTCTCGTTAAAAAAAACCTCAACCACTTCTCTAGCATTTTCGGCAACTTGGCTTGATGCGTATACTGCCATAAGTAAACTTGACGATGGCCCAGTTTTCACCATAGTTCTGCTTATCGCAATAGGCATATGCTCAGGCATCCAATCTTTCCATTTAGATAAAAACAGTTCCATATCTCTCTCAGATTTATACTCAACATTTACGATACGTGAATAAGCCATTTGAAATCCCTGTTTCTAATACACTTGAGAAATTTAGGTTTAAATTTATTTAATAATAACAAAGTATCTAAAATACTCAATTTGGTGCAGAGTTTTGTTCTGGAAAAGGTTGATAATAATAATTTTAATTATAGTGGCCATTTGTCTTATAGTTGCTGCTTTTATATACATTCCGAAATACCTAGAAGAAGAACAGCGGGTTCGAGATAATTCAACTTCTTGCAAACAATATAGAGAATTTTTGGAAACTGCCGAGAATTGGAACAAGATCGGTGATACTGTTCAGGCTAATGGTGTTTATAGTATTGCCGTTGATCTTTTTAGGAGAGGCAAGTGCACGCGAGTTCATTAGCTATTTTAGAAGGGCTAAATTTTGAAAACAGTTAAGTTACTCATTTTAATTTTTCTGGCAATATCATCAGTTGCCTTTGCCCATAGCGGGGTAAAGGATGAGAATGTTAAAAAACGAATGATGGTCATGAAGGCAATGGCCGATAATACTAAAATTATTGGACAGATGTTAAAAGGAAAAATATCATTTGATGCTAATGAGGCTAAATTAGCTTTAGAGAGACTGTCATCTCTTTCTTTGGAAACCCCAGAAGTTTTTAAAGTTAATGCCACTGACCCTAAGTCTGAGGCCAAATCATCTATCTGGGATGAATTAGATGAATTCACGAAGCTATCAAAAGATTTAGCTGAAACTACCGAAGTTCTAGCTGGTTCTGTGGTCACTATTAACGATTTACGTCCAGCATTAAAACGGGTCTCTTCAGGGTGCAAGGCCTGTCACAGCAAGTACCGAGAGTAAGGTTCACGTTAGTATGTTTAATTCTCATATTTTTAGTAAATTCTGAATATTATAATTTGCGATTTATAAATTGAAATTTATTCCACAATTTTTAAACTTACTAAAGACGTGTTTAACGATTCATAATTTGGTGAAAAGAAATGACTTTTCCTCCTCTTTCAGAAGTTCGAAATAATTTAAAACCGCAATGGTACAGATCCAAAATGGATCCTGATAAATTTCGAAAGTTTTCGAAAAGAAACAATTATAAGGGTTTTGTTCAAGCCGGCGGGCACTTTGGACTATTTTGTATTACTGGACTGTCTGTTTATTTGTCATGGTCGAATAGTTACTGGATTTTATTTCTCATCGCTGTCTTTATTCATGGAACAATATCCTCATTTTTTAAGGGAACCGCCGTTCATGAACTGGGGCACGGCACAGTTTTCGAGACTAAATGGCTAAATAAGTTTTTCCTTTACCTTTTCAGCCTTATAAGCTGGTGGAACCCTTTCGATTATGCTGCTAGCCACACTTATCACCATCGCTACACGTTACACCCAGAGGGTGATAGAGAAGTTCTTTTGCCCATTCATCCAAATGTTGGCGCAACTTTTTTACTACAAATGTTTACTTTTAATTTAATTACCCAACCCGGTCGAACTTTCGGTAAAGGCGGACTGCTATCAGCGATATGGCTTACTATACTCGCAGCATTTGGGAAAAACGGATCTAGTAATATTCCAGCAAATGAGTGGTTAGAAGCTATACACAGTGACCAATCTGAACAAAAATTTGCGTCTATTAGGTGGTCCCAAATTCTACTTGGCTTCCATATATTTGTTTTGATTTTGGCAGCCTCAACTGAATTATGGGTTTTACCATTTATTATAACAATCCCAAGTTATACCGCAAACTGGCTTAGTTACTTTCTAGGATTGACCCAGCACTGTGGACTAAGACAAAATACTACTGATTTTCGCAAGAATACCAGATCGATACATTTACCAAAATTCTTAGAGTATCTTTATTGGCATATGAACTGGCACACGGAGCATCACATGTATGCTGGGGTACCATGTTACAACTTGCGTAACCTTGCTGGCGAAATCAAAAAAGATATGCCAGAACCAAAAAGTTTATTCGAGGCCTGGAAAGAAATGTTGGATACTTGGCAAAATCAAAAAAGTAACCCGACCTACGTTTTTGATACACCAGTTCCAGAAAATTTAGGAAATACTAATAAATTGCCGTCAGAAGCCAAATCGATTGGCGATTTGGCTCCTAAAGGACTTAGCTAGGCTAGGTTTACGTCAGATTTGTTTAACCATCATTTTACATAAGAATAAATGTATTATCTGTTTCTGATTGTCGCCAGTTATTAAGTTCATCCTTTTGCAAACTAATCATACCAAAAGACAGGCCCGTGTTCGTGCTTCTAGCACTTATTTGCATGAAGTTTGAACCGTTGCGCACAACAACTCCTTCAAATTTTTGTCCAGTATTTACATTGTAAATCTTAAGTTTTGATCCTATAGAATTTACCATATTGCTCATCTCCCCTGGAAAGACAGTAGTGCAAAAAATTCAATCAACGTTCAAAAAAAAGAGAATATAGCTTTACCCAAGGTAAAGTGACTAGAAATTAATTAATTTGGTAACCTATTGCCAAAAATTTAATCAAAATTACATAAAATGATTTCAATTCACGTGACACCGAACAACACCCTAGCTAGATATAACAAAAGGGCTCCGTGGCTCAACTGGATAGAGCAGCCCCCTCCTAAGGGGCAGGTTGCAGGTTCGAATCCTGCCGGAGTCGCCATTCAGTATTCCAATTAATCGTCCTAGGTACAAAATTTTTAACTTGTTAGTTTTGCAATTGGGGTAATTTACGCAGTGGAACGGTTGTAGAATAAGTATATTGAGATAACAGTTTGATAAACTTAAGAGTTAAAATTTGGTTCTTCTTACATGATTGATCATTTTCTAAATGGTGTGTTGCCAATTTTTTCAATTGGCGTTTTAGGTTTCCTTTTGGGAAAGAGGCAGATCTTTAATTTCGAAGCTGCTATGATGTTGAACAAGTTTGTAATGTTAATTGGCGTACCATCACTAATTATTTTGCTGCTCTCAAAAGCTCCCATCAGTGAATTCAATTTCCAAATGCTGAGCGGCTACTTTTTTACGGAACTCGTTCTGTACTTAACCGGAATTTTAATTTCAAAATTTATTTTTCATAGAGAAACCAAAGAGGCAGTTTTAATTGGCTTATGCATTGCTTTAACCAACCATGTTTTATTTGTTTTACCAATTGCAGAAACCTTATTTGGGGAAGAATATGCGAAACCAATAATTTCTATTATTACTATGGATGGATTAGTCCTGTTTGCAGGAACGATAGTCTTGTTAGATTTTCTGGAGACCCAAGACTTAACTGTTGCTGATACATTTAAGAAAATTATTCTTAACCCTCCACTAATAGCAGTCCTAATAGGATTAATATTTGGCTTATCTAGATCCAAAATTCCGGTTGGCGTCGAAGTATTTTTAAATGCAATTGCCGTTTCGGCTTCACCCGTTCTACTTTTTGCATTGGGTATAATTTTAAGCAGACCTTACAAGGTAGCAAACTTAGCATTACCTTTAACTATGACATTCATAAAGTTAATCATTCATCCAATTTTTGCGGGCATTATATTTACAGCGGCTTTAGCTCTACCAACTGAGTTAAAAAACCCAGCAATAATGACAGCAGCAGCGCCATGTGGATTAATGTCTTTCATGCTAGCATTGAATTATAAAGTTAAGGTCGATGTCATAGCTAGAGCTATTCTTATAAGTTCTGTGGGCTCAACTATAACGATTAGTTTAGCAGCAGCACTTTAAATGAATTCAAATGAGTATACCGATTTGGTTTGATCCCAGCGATAGTTGGCCAACATCAACAGCAACCACAAGTAGCAACCGGCTTTGTTTTAGTTTTATTTTTAAGCCGCACTCGCTGCTTAGAAGCCTTACAAACACTTGAAGATTCCGAGATTTTATTTGATATTTTGTTAGCTACATAGACTTCAAAATTGGAAAAACCTAGTTTAATTGCCTTCTTTTCCTCATAGGCTTTTCGGCCTTTTAAGTTTGCAATGAATTCTTCAATTTGATTATTTTCAAAAGTATTGTCCATTATAGTACCCAAAATAATTGAAGTGCTTTAACTATTTTTAAAAGAATTAACTGAATTTTTCTATCAGAAAAATTCAAATGCCTTTAAACATATAAAATAATACTTAATTAAATATTGATATTTGGAGAGTGGGTTGCCACGAAAAAATAAATATCGTCCCTTTGTACCAAATCCTCAACAAATGAAACTAGCACCAAGCGTGTCGGGCAATACCATTAACGGTTTAGATGAAGAGAAAGTCACAAAACCTAAAGTTGTTTACTGGGCAACTGAGCCAAATGAAATTCCACATGGAGAAATGCAGAAATGGTTTTATACGGTTGACCCCTGTTTGCCAGATTTCGCTCAAGAGCGACAAAAACGTTTAGAAATTCAAAATATGCCACTTCCGCCCATTTCAGCCAAAGCCTCGGTATACAGTTCTGATATCTGGTGGGAAAAGTTAGATAAGTTTGTGAAAGAAGGAATTTGTGAAAAAATAGGCGTTGCGGAACTAGACCAAGCATGGGTTTTTGAAGGTTACTCCGCTACCCAAAGCCGGATTATTATAACTGGTGTTCAACATAATTTCGAGAACATCAAACTCGCGCCAGAACCTGAAGCGGGAGCAGAAGTAATGCGGCAATACACAAGAGCTGCCAATTCTGCTATGACAATAGCTGCCTGGTTACATAATGAAGGTTGGGAAGCAAAACCTCTGACAGGGCCTATGGCCAGCACTCTTACCATGATACCTGCTGCTATTGGAGCCGGCTTTGGCGAATTAGGAAAGCACGGTTCAATCATCAACCCCGAATTTGGATCATCATTTAGGTTATCTGCTGTTCTAACCGACGCGCCGCTGCCTCTTTCAAAGCCCCAATCGCATGGGGTAGATGACTTTTGTACCGCATGTCGCGTGTGTGAAGATGCCTGTCCACCTTTCGCAATTTTACCCGAGAAAAAAAAGGTAAAGGGAATAAAGAAATGGTATGTAGACTTTGATAGATGTCTGCCATTTTTTAATCAACATCAAGGTTGTGGTATTTGCATTGCAGTTTGCCCCTGGTCTCTGCCAGGTGTGGGATTAAACTTGGCAGAAAAACTTGAACGAAAAAAAAATCGAGTGAATTGATATGACAAAAATAGATAAAGTTGAATTACACGAGTTCCAATTTGAAGCTACTAATCTTGGGCTAAGTGCAAATACTAACTCAATAGGCGGGTTATCTTTTGAAAAAGGTGCAAAAACTCCTATTACAAAACATGCAGTCGAAATTTTTACTGAAGACGGATGCAAAGGAAGCTATGTACTAAACTGGGGTGCCTCGCCCTCAGTTTTCGGACAGATGCAGATGCTTGCTCCTATGCTTATTGGCTGTGAAGCAGAAGAAAGAACTGGAATTTTTGAAAATTTGAAACGTGAAGCAAGGCAATTTGATCATATGGGTCATGGTCCCCTCGATATAGCTTTGTGGGATTGGCAAGGACACGCCCTAAACTGCTCAGTTTCTACGCTTTTAGGAGGGCACAGAAAGTCTCTTCCCGCTTATGCCAGCACCTACCACGGCGACAGAAGTGGAGGCTTAGACTCTAAGGAAGCCTTTGGAGAGTTTGCGCTTCAATGTAAAGAAATGGGGTATAAAGCTTTTAAAATTCATGGCTGGCACGAGGGTTATGCAAAAGAAGAAGCCGAACTGGTATTACATGTGCGCAAGGTAGTCGGTGAAGATATGGCGCTCATGCTCGATCCAGCGTGTGAATTACGGACTTTTGCTGATGCTCTCTATGTTGGAAGAGCTTGCGATGAGGCTGGGTATTTTTGGTTTGAGGATCCCTACAGAGATTCTGGTGTATCCGCTTTTGGACATCGCAAATTAAGAGAAATGTTAAAGACACCCATACTGCAAACTGAGCATATTAGAGGCGTAGAACCTAAAGCTGACTTTTTAATAGCCGGCGGTACTGATTTTCTTCGGTCTGACCCAGAATACGATTTGGGAATAACTGGGTGTATGAAGATACATCATTTTGCTGAAAGCTTGGGCGTTGATGTTGAGGTCCATGCCTGTGGCCCTGCTCATCGACACCTAATCGGTATGTCAAGAAACTCAAATTATTATGAAGTTGCATTGGTTGGCCCAGATTGCCCTAACGCAGTGGCACCAGTTTACTTATGTGGCTATTCAGACCAGCTCGATTGCATTGATGAAAATGGAATGGTTAATGTACCAGATGGGATAGGATTAGGTGTTTCCTATGATTGGGATTTTATCAAGGCAAACCGTAGAACACATATCGTCTTCGATTAAGCTTAGTCTATCTTATTCAATTTAAAGGAACTTTTTATGCTAAAGGAAAACTAAAATATGACAGCCCATGATATGGCTAAAGTGATATTTGAGGGCATAAAATCTCTCAAACCGAAAGAAGATCGGACTCTAATTGCGATTGCGGGCCCTCCAGGCTCAGGGAAGTCTACAGTTGCAGAAATAGTCACAGATTTAATGAATGAAAATCTTATGAAAACGAGCCTTGTACCCATGGACGGTTTTCATTTGGATAACAAAACTTTGGAGAGAAAAAACTTATTTGATCGTAAAGGCGCTCCGGAGACTTTTGACGTAAAAGGTTTCATAGAATTAATTAAAAAGTTGCGTTATAAAAGGAATTCAAGCGTACCGCTTTTTGATCGCACATTAGATGAAGTTGTTAACAATGCTCGAAAAATTTCGAGTGAACAAGAGTATTTAGTAATAGAAGGTAACTATCTGTTACTAAACAAAGATCTTTGGCGAGACCTCGATGATTATTGGGATTATAAGGTTTTCCTATCAGTTGATAAAAGTCTTTTAAAATCAAGATTAATTGAGAGGTGGCTCGGTGAAAATCATACTTATTCAGAAGCTGAGACAAGAGTTATAAAAAATGACTTAGTTAATGCCGACGTGGTAAACTCAAATAGATTAGAAGCCACATTAGAACTCCAAACTGGATAGCTATTTTATTCCTTTCAAAATTTTGCTAGCACTATCTATCGTTACGTTTTGACTTTCAATCATTCTCTGAACGACCAAGTCTATTTCGTTACTAGATGCTCCAGCTTGCAAAGCGATATTCCTTGCGTGAAGCGTCATATGACCTCGCTGTATACCTTCTGTTGCTAGTGCTCGAAGTGCAGCCAAATTTTGGGCGAGACCCACGGCCGCTATGACCTGACCTAATTCAGCTGACGATTTTACACCAAGAAGTGCAATTGCTGCTTTTGCAGCAGGGTGTGTTTTGGTCGCGCCTCCAACAAGCCCAACGGCCATGGGTAAAGTTATCTTGCCAACAAGCACACACTCGTCTGAACTAGACCATTGTGTCAAAGGCGAATAGTGGCCACTAATTGCTGCAAAAGCGTGCGCTCCAGCTTCAATGGCTCGCCAATCATTTCCAGTAGCAATTACTACTGGGTCAATTCCATTCATAATCCCTTTATTGTGTGTTGCTGCCCTATATGGGTCTACCACTGCAAAGGATGCAGCCTCCAAAATTCCTTTCACTACTTCCTCGCCTTTGTAATCAGCAGTATCGAATTGTCTCGAAGCAATTTTTACTGAGGCAGTTACCAATCGTTTATCAGCTAAATTTGATAAAATCCTCAATCTTACATGTCCCTGAGAAATTTTTTCTACCTGAGGAGCGATATATTCCGCCATAGTGTTAACAGTATTAGCACCCATTGCATCAAGTACATTAACAAGCAAATGTACTATCAACATTGGGCCAGAGGGCGTATCTTCAAAAAGATGAACTTCTATGTCTTCACAACCGCCACCTAAGCTTACTAGTGTTTTATCTTTCTCATTCGCGGCATGAATTAATTCATTCTTATGCTTTAAGATTCTTTCTTTTGCAGATTTTAAATCTTGTACATCCATCACCTGAATTTGAGCGCGCATTATGGGGCGATCAGAATGAGCTTCAAATCCACCATTAAACCTCGCTAGCTTAGCCATATAAGATGCAGCTGCAACTACCGAGGGCTCTTCCACTGCCATCGGGATCAAATAGTCTTTGCCATTAACCTGGAAATTTGTTGCTACTCCCAGCGGCAATTCAAACCGACCTATTACATTCTCGATCATCCCATCAGCCACAGTTAGTGGGAGCGCCCCATCTCCTCTTAATGAACTCAGGAGCTCAGAATTACTCTCAAAAACCTCACCAATCACCTTTAACCTTTCTTCAGGCGATAAATCTCTTATATTTTTCGAAAAAAAGTAATTTTCACTCATCTAAACATCCGTAGCAGCTAGCGTCAGGCTAGCGTTCGCATCAAAACGATACGATTTTTACTAATCGCCAAAAAGCTATCAAAGTAAATCCAATATAAAAAAATTCAACTAACGTGTATTTTCTGGATTTTTTTATCATATTTGCTTTCCTTGATACACATACTATTTTCTCGATTATACCTTTAAGATAGCAAAACGAAACTTGAGCCATTGGAATGATAAATAATACTCTTATAGAATTAAAAAAATTATTAAATAGTATGGAAAAGGACTTTGGACTTAATTCACTATCAGAAGTGGAAAGGAACGTTTTATATGCTATAAAAGACTTGGAAAAAGAGAACGGAGCGGCCAAAACTAGGTATTTATTGAACCATCAATTTACAGCCAACATGAGTAGAATTTCTGTTTTCAGAAGTATTAAAACACTTGAGAAACTTAAGAAGATTGAACGAAAGACTTCAAAGCGCGGAGAATACATAATATCTGATAGTAACTAGTTCGAGTAGCCTAACTATGAATATAAAATTACAGCCTAAAGAATTAGCTAGTACCAAAAATGCTCTTAAAAATGAGTGGATGCGAAAACAGCTTAACATCGAAATAAAAATTGTTGAGGGAAGCCGTTACATCGACAACGTTACAAAGCGTAAGATAAAAGAATATTCGCTAAGTAGTCAAAAAAGACGAAGTTTTTTAATGTATTGCATTCGTGCTCACCTCGAGAACGACTACTTACTGGTATCAGATTTAATTAGATTGATTGGTATTTCTCGTGCAGGTGCCGAGACCATGATAAAAGAATGCGACGAAGCTTCCTGGATAACAATAAAACGCGACAACGGAAATCGGCGCAAAATACAAGCCTCTGATATTACTGTTGAAACTTATGCAGATTATTGTGATTGGCTATGGAGAATAATCAATAAGTCGGATATGCGTAATCTCTCAGCATCAATAAACGAGATAGAAAAACTAGAGCAAACTTTTCCCCAAAAATACTGAAAGAACTGTCTAGTTACTTGTCATTGTTTTACCAAGAATATTAGTACACAAAACTTTGTGGGGGTTTTGATATTTCTTTGGGAAAATGGTTTATAGAGTTTTTTTTGGTTTTTGTAGGATATACAGCAGCCTATACTTTTACCCTTGGGTTTATTTACCCAATGCAAAAAATCATTTTGCCTGAAAACTCTCTAATGGCTTCTGTTTTGTTTCTTCCTCATGGTGTAAGAGCAATAGCATTCTTTCTTTTTGGATTAAAGGCAGCCCTTTATCTGCTGCCAGCTCATTATGCTATGTGGTACATATCAGTACATGGCGCTGATATTGGCTTGGACCTCTTCGCTCCGCTCGTTAGCATTTTAGGCTGTTTAATCGGTTACTTACTTTTTTTAAGCATAAGAAACTTTTTACCGGGTAAAATTTATGACAAAGGCTGGGCGCTAGTAACGATCATAATAGCGTTTTCAGCCTTTTTTAATAGTATTGGCCTTTCTAGATTACACTCTTCCACTGGCGATTTTGAATACGTGCTCGCATATTTTTGGGGGGATGTCTTAGGCGGGGGTATTTTCTTATTTATGGCCATGTATATTTGGAGAATTTTAAAAAATTCGAGTTTTGACTAATCTGCCATTCACTAATGTTTGCACTAAATTGGAAATTTCTTTACCAAACAGTACCTACTTTTAATTGGGGGATGTGGGACTAATAACCATTTTTGCACGCCAACCAAACCTGCTAAATAAGTTACCTAGCAATGGCCAATTTTTTCATGGCGATAACTAAATTCCACAGTTAAAGTTACAGAGATCAAACAAACTAAAACAAAAGGACCGAAAATTGGAGAGCCAAACTGATCCCAGCCTAAATGGTTTATTTCATGCTATATCTTTTCAAATTGCGGGGATAGCAGTTGCTTTAGTGGCTAACAGCGCGAATTTTGCTTTCATTTTATTTGCTGATACCAGCGGACACGAAATTGCTTTGTGTATTCCAATTCTAGCTACTGCCTTATTCACAATAGTCTGGGGCGATGCAACTCTTCAGTCGCAGATTGCAAATATTAAGGATGCAGCTGTTGAAACCAAAAACAGCCATGCTTACAAATATATCGCTACTCAGCCCTATAGTTTGCTAAGGCTTATGAACTTAATTCTCGCTGTTGCTTTGGCAGCATCTCAGCTTTCAATCTTGTTTGGCGGGTAATTGCCTTGGTGCAAAAGCATATAGTAATAAATTTAAGTCACTTTTTACCATCACTCACGGCATAAGTTGACCGCCATTTACCTCTATGGTTTGACCAATGATGTACCCAGCGAGCTTTTCGGAGGCCAAAAATAAAAAGGCACCTGCACAATCAGCAGCAACACCTAAACGGCCTTGGGGAACCGTTGCAAGCATTGCATCCAACTGTTCCTTTGTGGAATAGCGCTCATGGAAGGGTGTCGCGATTACCCCAGGGGCAACGGCGTTGACCCTAATACCAAACGATATCCACTCCTTGGCCATACCCCTTGTCACATTTGACACGAAGGCTTTCGAAGACCCGTACATTCCCGCACCTCCACCTGCGCCATTCCGAGCTGCGATGGATGTTGTGTTAATCACGAAACCTCCTTTCTGCTTGAGAAAGGGCAAAGCTTCTTTCGAGGCGACGACAATTGAGCGGGCATTCAGATCCATGATCTCGTCATAGTCTTTGTCTGTAACATCGGCATATGGCACCCGGCGCACCATACCTCCCGCGTTATTAATTAAGCCATTCAATCCACCGAGTCGGTCAGCAGCCTCATTTACTGCAGCCGCCAGCGCCTTTGAGTCACTAGCGTCCGCTCTAATTAGTTCCACAGATCCGCCCTCACTGAGAATTTCTGAAGCAACTTGATTTGCTGCATCTGCAGAAGATAAATAATGCAAGCCGACAATTGCACCTTGCTTGGCAAAGGCCTTGGCTAGCTCAGCGCCTATTCCTGTTGATCCGCCAGTGATTAGGATTTTTTTATTTTTAAATTCAGAAAAATTTATACTTGTTGCGTCCATTTTGAGCTCTTCTTTTTTGGTTTCTTGGGTCACCTTTATAAGGCATCTTTTTACCCTATTTCATTTTAACATTACAAAAAACAAATAAAAGCTTTTGATCGAGCTGGATATCAGTAAAGAAATGCCAGATGCTCAGCAATATTGAGATCGGTTTTATTTCTCTTTGGCCACATATTTCCTGATAGCAGCTCGAACACCTAGCCGATGAATATATCTCAGCCAGTAGCAAAATGGTTCAGAAAATAGAGCATTTTGTCCAAGTGAACCAAAGACATCGATATTATCAAGGAAAGCTTCAGATCGCGTTTTTGATGCTTCAGAAAATTGAAAAAGTTCAGCAGCCTTCAAATCTTTGACAGTGATCAACTGGCCCTGCTCATCTTCAGCAAGACAGTAGCGACACCATAGAGCGATCTCCAGTGCAAACCCGTCAACGGATTTTCCAGCATCCAAAGCGTCTATTACCGCAGGTAAAATAAATTTTGGCTGACGCTCAGACCCCTCCTCCGCAATCCGCGACATCGTATCGCCTATTTCTGTGTTAGAAAATCTTTCTAGAACCTGATCTAGATATTGATGATAGTCAACGGCCGGTAAAGGCTTAAGAGTAGGTATGGCCTCCCGGGTAAGAAGGGTTTTTATCCACTGAAAAATATCTGGATCTGCCATCGCATCGTGTACAAAATGATGCCCTAATAGAAGGGCGGGATAACACATAGAGGCATGGGCGGCATTAAGAATACGAAGTTTCATCAATTCATATCCACTTACATCAGTGACAAATTCGACCCCAACCTTTTCTAGATGTGGACGGCCAGATGGGAAATGGTCCTCGACCACCCATTGGCGAAAAGGTTCACATACGACAGGGAGCTCATCGATTATACCAAAGTGATCTTCTACCAGCCGACGTTCTCTATTTGTTGTAGCCGGAACAATCCGATCGACCATACTGTTGGGAAAAGATACACTAACTGCAATCCAGTCAGCCAATTCTGGGTCGCTAAGACGGGCAAGACCAAGGACCGTCTGACGGGTAAGATTACCGTTTCCAGGTAGATTGTCACAGGACAAGATAGTGAAGGGTTCTATGCCTGCATCTCGACGTGACTTTAGCGCTTTAACTAAAACTCCAAACAGCGAAGCTGGTGTATCGGGTGATTTTGCATCCCTGATCATTTCTGGGTGGTCCGCTTCAAATTTACCAGTTGCCGCGTCGATGTAGTAACCGCTCTCCGTGATCGTCATTGAAACTATACGTATTTTCCCATCAGAAAGGGTATCGTATATTATATTTGGATCACTTGGCAGAAAATCAATCATACTGGAGATAATCTGCGCTGATATAGCTGTGGGCGCGAGTTCGACTACTGTCGTAAGATAGTTCTGTGCTTTCAGAGTTTCTCGCATATCTGCTGCACTTGGGCGGAGGCCAGCACCGACTACGGCCCAGTCCAGATCTTCCCCTTGCTCAAAAAGTTCGTCGAGGTACACCGCCATATGGCCACGATGGAAATTACCAACACTCAGATGTAAGATACCTGGGCTCAGGGTATTGCGATCATAGGTAGGTATACGGACAGCATCCGAAAGGCGTCTCAAATTTACTTTGTTAAGGCGCATTTTTCCAAAGTTCTCCCTTTAACTTAGGTCTTCTGACTATACAGAATTTAGATGTTCATATTCAATATCTCAGGCGTCAATATTGGTAGGTAAAACCACAATATCATGGATCGTTACGTTGCGGGGACGGCTTAGGATAAAAAGTACGGCCTCAGCGACCTCAGACGGATCGATTAAAGCACCAGCTTGTTTTGCAGCCTCCAGTTTTTCGACTGGCCAGTCATCCAATAGGGCAGAAATCACTGGGCCGGGCGAAACCTGAGCCACGCGGATGCCGTGCTTGTTCACCTGCCTACGGGTCGTCTGCGTGAAACAGGTGATAGCAAATTTTGACGCTGAGTAGACGGGTTCATGCTTGATTGCTGACCGCCCAGCAAGAGAAGAGGTAACAATAATGTCGCCTCCGCCTTGTTTGATCATATGCGGAAGAACACCGTGAACATTCTTAATTACTGTATTGACGTTCAGATTAAGCATTCGGTCGATACTCACGGCATCGGTCTCTACCAAATCGCCACCAATGTAAGTGCCTGCATTGCAATAAAATATATCAATGCGCCCAATCTTTTTTAGAATTTCAGGGATCATTGCAGCGCAACTCTTAGAATCCAGCAAGTCTGTGACCTGTGCAATGGCCTTGTCGCCCCATTTTTTGGTTAGGGTAGCGAGCGCCTTTGCGTTACAATCAACCATTACCACAGTAGCACCCGCCTGCATCATAATTTCTGATGATGCTAGACCGATCCCAGATGCAGCCCCTGTGACAACAGCAATCTTTCCGGCCAGCACCTCTGTCATTTTTTTCTCCCTGAAATTTCACTCTAATCTGAATTAAAATAAAAGTAACTTGAAAAAACGCTGCTGTTTGGTGCCTGTTACTTTAGCATTATAGTTATCACTCGAAACTCTCTTTGCATTATCTTAAGTTAGATCTTCACTGTGCCTTTTATGAAAAAAATTTAGTAAGTTAAAATACCACTAATTCTTGATTGTATAGCGCTCGATTTCTTCCTAAGTAGCAGAAATTAGACATAAATATTTCTCGCGAGGCTGAGCCTTAAAACCTCAACTGTACCCCTGAGTTTCATGTAGAGTGAGGTAGGTCAATTGTGGTGAGTGACCGACTAGCGAAGTGATTTAATTGCTGCTGCTGAAATTGCAGAAGTTGCTGTAAGCCCTTTAAGGGACGCTTGAGCTGCAGCTTTTCCCAGTTGGATTGCGCGCTCCGGCCCCCGGTTTTCATGTATCCCATAAAGTAAGCCCGCGCAGAATGCATCACCAGCGCCCAAATTACTGGCAATCTCTTCTGGCCGAAGTGGTTCTATCTCGATGACAAAGGTGTCTCTGTTGGCATCCATCCAGACAACTCGTTCAACACAATGAATGATAACAGCCTTTCTGACGCCCAAGTCTAGCATTCCATGCGCCATTTGGGTAAGCATCTTTACGCTGGTTAAGGTTTCTGGACCAACCTTAGTATCTGTTGCTTGTGCTGCCTCGAATTCATTTGATATCAGGAAATCTACGAAAGAAGCAGCGCTTTCAACAATTCGTGAAAAATCTGGGTGGTGGATTGAGACTAGGTCTACGCAAGTTACTAAACCTGCATTTTGCGCTCTTTTTAGAACCCCTGCGGCATTTGTCGAATTATCGTCTAATATTTGGTCTAGGTCGCGTAATAATGTAAGATAGCCTAGATAGAAGATGCGAGCAGATGTATCTTTGAATGTTCCTTCAGGAAAATCATTAATGTTAAGCGTATCGTTAGCACCGCCTTGATAAAAAAAAGTTCTGCTTTGTCCAGCTACCGACATCACGTGAGTATGGGCCGTGGCAACGTCAGTCTTGGAAATAAGTCCGGAAGTTGGAAGACCAAGATGGCGGCATTCTTTTAGAATGAAAGCACCATATTCATCTTCTCCAATGGCACCCATGGGATAAAGTGGCAAACCAGTTTCAAGCTTTGCAAGCGTTGTTATGACGTTGGCCGGTCCTCCTCCTACACCGCGAGCCTGAGTTCCAATACGTACCAATTCACTTTCGTTTGGCCAACGATCTAAGTCGTGGATTAAATCGACGATCCAATTACCCGCGCAAATTATTCCAGAACGATCTGTCATTGGACATTTACCTGTTTAAGAACGCCTTGTTCATGCGCATTATTTAAGCAATAATATTTCATTCAAAATATAGAACATCTTGAACTGAATTTGTGGTTCCCGCTGTCAGTGCCGCATTGAGAATAGCGTGATGGTCGGCAGCCTCCTGAGGTGTCACGCACCCAAAGCCATTAGCATTACCACCTGCCAACTCGTCCATAAATGCTGCCCACATTTGTTGAATCGCGTCTGCAAAACCAAATTCAAATATTCCTCCAGTAATTGCTGGGAATAGGCTTTCGAAGCCTAAGTCTTCCACACTCCAAACTCCAGAACCTCCAGCATATGTCATAAACTGCCATTGCCGCGGGTTCTTGGTAGAGAAGTAAGCACTTTTCTTTGTGCCCAAAACGCGGATACTCCAAGTATTCGAGTGGCCAGGTGCAATCCTCCAGGTTTTAAGAACTAATGGGAACCCGCCTCGATCATCATCTACGTGCCCAAAAATTGTTGCATTATCCCATGTTTCGCACCGCACTGTGTTGCCTTGTCCATCGGGACGAGTTGCAAAACGGTTGACGAGTGTTGCTGAAACCCTGCTAGGCTTCCAGCCCAGGCGCAAGGGCAAATGAAGCACGTGCATCCCCAAATCCCCCATGCAGCCATAAGCACCATTAATATCAACTATTCTTTTCCAGTTGATCGGTTTGTTGGGGTTCAGATCAGAGGAATGAAGGAAAGCCGCTTCGACTTCGATGATGTCACCCAAATCGCCTGCCCTTACAAAATTAATTAACTTCTGCGCTCCGGGAAAGAATGGCATTTCTGAAGAGCAACGAACCAATGAATTAGGGTGTGCCAATATTGAATCTTGGATTTGGCGGTTAGCGTCCGCGTCTATACCGAATGGCTTCTCACCTAAAAGGTGTTTTCCAGCAGCCAAGATTTCTGGATAGATGCTGTGGTGAAGATTATGGGGTACGGCGCAATATACAGCTTCAACAGTTTCATTAGCAAGAAGTTCACGGTAGTCGGCAGTGACCTGTGTAACTGACGGAACATTAGCTGAAAACCAATTGGTAAGCTGAGGGTTCAGGTCACAAACTGCAACGATTTCAGGGCGCGCTTTCGTGTCTGTCAGATGAAACCACCGAGCGGTAGCTGAAGCAAATTCCCTTCCCATTAGTCCGCAACCAATCACACCAAATTTGATAACGCGCGTCACGAAATCAAACTAAATGCACTGGGTCCTGATAAGCCTTCATGAACGACGGCCATCAGTGCTTTTGTCATACCAGCCGGGTTGGCGTGATGTATTACGTTACGCCCATATACGATGCCCTTCGCTCCTTGCTCCATTAAAGCAGAAGTTCTAGTTAAAATCTCTTCATCAGAAACTTTGCCACCGCCCCTAACCAAGACAGGAATGCCTTGAGCAATCTCGATGACTTGGTGATAATCTTTAACCTCATCGCAAGGATCAGCCTTTATTATATCGGCTCCAAGTTCCACGGCTTGACGCACCAAAGCTAGTATTTTGGTGATGTTGCCATCGACCATGTAGCCTCCCCCTGCCTTTGCATTGTCTTGCATGACAAGGGGTTCGACCATAAGCGGCATTCCAACCTTCTCGCAAGCCCCCTTTAACGTACTAATATTTTTGATGCAGGACTCATGCAATTCAGGCTGATTGGGCAACATTAAGAGGTTGACCACAACACAAGCAGCGTCAAGCATAATGGCTTGTTCTACAACGTCCTCGATAATGACTGAAAAAAGCTTCTTTGGCAGAGGGTTCCCGTAAACATTTGCAATATCTGTCCGCAAAACTAAGGCAGGTCGTGCTTTGCCTGGGATTGCTTGCAGAATTGGAGCTGTACCCGGTGTTAGTTGAATTGCATCAGGTGCAGCAGCAGCTACGACGCTGATAGCGTTGCGCATATTCTCTATTCCATTAAGAAAGCCCGGTTCGTTAAACATGCCATGGTCGATTGCTACATCAAAGCAATTTCCTGATATGCCAAATAGCCGTTTCATGCGTGCCGACTTCATTTGAAATACTCCTTATTTATAATCCTAATTTAAAACACAAAGCCACTTTAGCTGAAAGATAAATCTGTTAAGCCGATATGTTATTAATTCGAAAATTTAAAAAATACTTATCCTTATGTTTTTTCCTGCCTGCTCTCTAAAATATCCTTTGTTTAGTTTCAGTCATGGTTAGGAACTACAATTGCGCGTACTTCACCCTTTGGTGGAGGAGATGAAATTGCCAGTGCAGCCTCCTCTAGTGAGATAGTCCTGCTTATCAGGGGTGAAACGTTTATTGTACCATCTGCGATCATTTTCGCAGCCCGCTCGTGGGTAAACGGATTAAGGAAACTGAAGTGCATCTGGATCTCTCTAAACAGCATGTCAAATGGCTCGATAGGCACTTGTTCACCTTGCGATATGACACCTAAAATAACTACTCGCCCTCCACTGCGCGCAAGTTTATGTGACAGGGTCACAGTAGCACTAACGCCTGCGCATTCGACAACTAGATCGGCGCCTTCTGACCAAATATTTTTCACCTCACTCTCAGTACCAACGGCATAATCTGCACCTATATTGAGGCCCAATGCCTGCTTTTCTGGACTTCTGGTTAATAACAAAACCTCAGCGCCGGCGAGTTTGGCTAGCTGTACAGCCATCAGGCCAATAACACCACCGCCGATAACGAGCACAGTTTCACCCTCACTTGCAGCACCCATGTCCATACCGTGCAACGTACAGGCCAGTGGCTCACAAAATGCACCATATAGCGGATTTATTTTGTCAGGCAGAACAACCGCCTTTGACGCCGGAAAAATACAAAACTCAGCAAATCCCCCATCACGATGAATACCTGTAGCAAGATTGTTAATGCATAGATTAACCCGACCGCGCTGGCACTGACTGCAGGCGCCACACCAAGTATTTGGGTCGCATGTGACCCGCGCACCTTCAGCGATGTCTGTCTCACCACTATCCACTACAATACCTGAAAACTCATGGCCTAAAATTTTTTCAGGCACTGAGGGAAACTCGCCATGATAAAGATGGCGATCAGTACCACAGATTCCTGCCGCCTCAACCTTGATCAAAATTTCATTTTTGGCTGGGCTGGGTACATCCACATCTACCGTACGAATGTCACCAGTTGAGTAGAGTTTTACAGCACGCATTTATAGCTCCTTCAGGGCTGCGATCATTTCAATCTTCTGCTCTGTCTCGCTTGCAGTAAGCAAGCCTAGTTTTATCTCAACACGCCAAGTATCGCCACTCTGGACTGTTTTAATTCTGCCTTTTGCTTTTTCCGCCGTATACCCTTCAACTCCCGATGTGGACGGAAAGGCAATTCCCAGACCGTCTTGATCTGGGGTCCGACAAATCCAGCGGGTACAGATCGGCGCTTGATCAGGCCGACATCGAACATAGTCCGCTGTGCCATTAGGATGCTTTTGCAACGCATGCGCAAACCCATCTTCATCGTTAATCATGTCAATCTCAAAAACAACTTCTGGGTCGAAGGCTAATCCGGGTTGAAGTGTGTGATGTGTTTCTGGACTATCGGCGAGCTTAGACAAAAATTCTTTGTATCCAGGCTTTGGGTTTACATGCGAAGGAATCGACTGCCGCACCCGAACCGATTCTGAATTATAAAAGGCGCTGTAGTA
>CACGIS010000016.1 GCA_902573175.1 Paracoccaceae bacterium
TATTTTAGTATCTAGTACACCTTTGGATAACGCATCAAGAGTTGAGTTAGATCAGAATATTACTTTAAATTTCAGCGAAGATGTTATTGCTGGCTCAGGAAATATAAATCTTTTTGAGGAAAACGGTTTTTTAGTTGAATCTTTTAAAGTTTCTTCGTCAATTATCTCGGGATCCACTGTTACGTTAAATCCAACTGCTGATTTCAAACATAATTCTATTTATTATGTCCAAATTCCAGTCACCGCCTTTGAAGATACTGCTGGTAATACTTATGCGGGAATAACAAATGATAAAGCGTTAAATTTTTCAACACGGCAGAAGACGCCAAAAGAAAAATTTACAGAAGTAAAACGCGATATTAAGACTTCACTAGAGTCAAACACAACAAAGCAAATCAATTTTTTCCGACAAACAACAAAGACAGTTATTTCTTCCGCAAGAGACCGCTATATTTCTAATCGAATGATTAAATTGCGTTCAAATCTTGGCCAGCAATATTCTGAAGGATTCGCTCCTACCAGAGTAGCTAACAGCAATACCCAGACTAGTTCTGATAAGCCAGTCAGCATGAGCTTGGCTAGTAGAGATAGTACTTCTTCATTTGATTTAAGAGCTTCAACACGCGGAATATTAACTAATGGTCAGACAAATGGCATTCTTCAATCTAATGACGGTAAAACCACACGCCTTACTGGAACGAAGTTTAACTATACTAGATCAAAAGACACGGCTGAAGCCGGAAGCGCAACAAGCCAAGTTATTTTTGAGCGAGAAAATTCCGATGATTTAACAATTGGCCATTTAATAGGCTTCTCATTTAGTAAGTATTCCCAAATAGGTCAAAGTGCGACAAGTACAGATGCGACAATAAAAACATTGGGTCTTCAATTTGGCGGCTATTTTATTCATAATATCACAGAAGACTTTTTTATAGATGGTTACGTGGCAGGTTCGCTTTTATTAAATCAAATGAAAGTAGCTACAAATTCCTTTAATGCAAAATCAGATTTCATTAATAAAATGGGTGGCATTGGTTTGGCAGCAACTGGATCTATTCCTCTTGATAGATTGGAAATTCGACCAACCCTAGCCTTAGATTACAGCGCTGTTTCATCTCAGGAAGCTAACTTTGAAGTTACTTCTGGGACTAGAAATTCTAATGAAATAATTGTGCCAATCAACGAAAGACAAAAAAGTTTCACTTTTTCCTCAGATTTTCGACGATATTTTGAATACAGTGGCGGTTATTTATTACAGAGCCGAATAGTCTCATTAAAGCCAAAAGTTACTTGTCGGCTTAACTATCAAGAAAAAATTTTTAATGAATGTGGTCAAGGTGCCACTTTAAGTATCACTACACAGCCTGAAGAAAGCATGACAAAGGTTTATTTTTTAATAGGTGTGGATAAGATATCTGACAGTATAACCTATTCAACTAATGCATTTTACAAAGTAGAGTTTTGATAAATTACTGAAATAATTGGTGCCCGGGGGCGGATTTGAACCACCTACAAGAGGATTTTCAGTCCACTGATCTACCCCTGAGCTACTAAGTTAAATCAATAAGTTAGGAAAACATCAGTAACATCAGTCACACCACTGTCACACAGAGGAGAGAAAAGTGGCTTCAATTAGAAAAAAAAATGGGCTGTGGCAAGCACAAGTTCGTAGTCGCAAAATAGATTCAACCTCTAAATCATTCCACAACAAATGTAAAAGCACCTTTGGTTAAACCAATAAAAATCCAAGCTGGAGCGGTGAGAATAACAAATGCGAGGGCAACCAAGAATATCAACTTCTTCACCTAATTCCCTTATATACCCATGTCCCGAAGATAAGCCCTCTTTATATGCTCAATCAATGAACTGCATCATTTTTCTTAAGAAAAAGTTTGATTTGAAGGAAAGCGCATTTCCGCGCATATTCGAATATTTTAATACTTTTGCAAAATGAATATCGAAATACGCTCATCGACAAGTGTTGTTTGTGGCATACAAAAGAAAATTGAAGGTTTTTTTGAACTTTGGTCAGATATTTTTTAGATTATTGCTAAAAAGTTGAATATCTTTTCGTTTTTTAGAATCGCACGCAATAAAATCTATTACATCAGAGCTTTGTTTTAGCGCTTGGCAAGGGCATATCTCTTACCTTTCGCAAAAGATCAATAAAGCCTGTAACTTGATGTTGAGTAGTTAAGAGGCCTTTCTGAGCTGTTGCCAAACTTGCATTCCCAACGGTACCGTCTGGGTTTAAGTCGGATGCAATCCAACCACGACTAATCGGACCAACAGGGGGCACAAGATCTTTCTCTGCAGAGGATATAAAATTTTCAGCCTTGGACATATCGACACTATTTGGCTTAAAATTTAGCATGAGAGAGGTTTCTACATCGCCTCCATGGATCCCATATTTTCTTTCATCTGCAGTATACATACCGTCTGGATGCCCGAAGTTACCCCATTGGCATTTCACTGCCAGCATACCCGTTTCCACTCTAAGTTCACGTGCCAATATTGAAATGAGATCCAAATTACCTCCGTGACTATTAACTATCACTATCTTCTTAAAGCCCGCACGAGCTACAGAAACGCCGATTTCTGTCCAAGCCAAAATAGCAGTAGCAGCCGTCAATGTTATGGTTCCCTTGGCCCAAAGGTGCTCATTGGATTTACCAATTTTCTGTATTGGCAAAATCCAAGGATCTAAATCATTTGGACAACTTTTGCGAAACTCATCAAGCATGCCATTCATTATCAAGCTATCGGTGCCAACTGGTAAATGTGGTCCATGTTGTTCAATTGCCGCAGTTGGCAATATTGCAATGGAATTGTTTGGACTTACTGCCTCAAAGTCAGTCGAGCAGCACAAGTCCCAATCAAAAGGTCTTGTCAAATCTTTCTCCATAATAACTTCTTCCCTATGCTATTTTAAAAATAGATTTTTTCACTTCCAGTTTTCTCTAATCCCATACACGAATCACGACCATCACTTCACTAAACTGTCTAATTTACGAGCAACTTTTTTTAGGTGCGCACTCCGGCTTTCTTCAGTGGAACTATCCATTAAATAGTGGGCCAGATAGACAGTCTTACAATGCCGTGCACATAGCAATCCAACTCCTCGCAATATGGTACGTTTTCCTGGCGAACCCACAAACTGTGTTAACCACCAACTTGCGCCACATGTGGTAAAAATTGCGAGCCTGGTAATATGTTTTAAGCCAGGGGAAATATTTTTTCCATGACCCGAGGGCATATGAAAAGCTATGCCAGGCAAAAATACTCTATCTATCCACCCTTTCAAAATTGCAGGAAGACCATACCACCAAGTGGGATAAACAAAAATTAGCATGTCGCACCACAAGAGATCTTTAACATATTCCTCTAGACCGGCTTTATTTTGCAAATGATCCTGATAATTTTCCAGCTGTAACTTGTCCATTACAGGATTAAAGGCTTCATCGTATAAATCTCTCATACGTATCTCTACGCCATATCCTTGTAACCTTTGCAAAATAATATCTCTAATTGCTTCATTGAAGCTCCCGTCCCGAGGATGTGCGTAAACTATAAGTGCGCGCATCAGAACCTCTGGAGCTTATTTCTGACACGATCAAGGTGAGCATTTAGGACTTCTGGACCATTATTATTCATATCGTAAAGCCCAAAATATAGGGTCTTCGGCCAGCCACAAGCATAACGTATCGCCCGTGTAACACATTTTCTAGGAGGGTCGCCGGTAATCAATGCTCTCATTCGAGTCCCACCGTAGGTGGTAAACGCTGCCAACCTTTTAATATTCGTCAGGCCAGGCTGCACCTTACCATCTTTTAATTTAAAGGTCACACCAGGCAGGAATACTCGATCCAAAAATCCCTTAAGGATCGCAGGGTAACCAAAATTCCAAATTGGGAAAATCATGATCAACGCCTCCGCTGCACGCAAACGATTAACGTAGGTTTCAACAGGTGACGTGTTATCTGGTATCTTGTGATAGTCACGGCGCTCTTCAACCGTCATTACTGGCTGAAAGCCTTCGGCATTTAAATCACAGTCATCGATCTGCCATCCACGATCAGTGAGCGCCTTTAATACAGTACCATGAATTGCAGCGTTAAAGCTTTCAGCGCACGGATGAGCATAAACGATAAGGGTCCTCATTTCATAAAGTTTCTGTTGGCTTTTTCATATCTGCATAAGCATACATTTTGGAATAATCCCAATCAGGCACATCCCAAGAAATCATCTTTCCTGGATTGAGCAAACCTTTGGGGTCAGCCTCTTTTTTGAAATCCAATTGGCGAAGATCGGTATGTTGCCGTCCCCCTTCCTCTAACGTATACCTGTGCGGATTAAATATCATTGCACCAGCAGCTTCGTGCGCTTCGACAATTTCATCAAGCCTTTTTTCTGTAGTAAACTTAACTAGCGTAAGTCCGGCAAAGCCAACCTTTCCATCATCCATACGTATTGCTTCTAAATGCTGAATAAGTTCGCCTGGGAATGCTTTGCGCATTTCATTTACCAGCTTCTGATGATCTGGGAAGCCATAACGAACTTGTAGATACGTAATATTTGGGTCGATTTTGATAGCACGTAACGTGGTGTGGTTCCAACCATACTCAAAAACCAGACCGGGCGAACGAGCCCAATTGTGATCATCGGAACGATACAAAAGCTTCAAGTCACTATTGCGATTAAGCCAAGTTAAGAAGCCCTCCATGCTGTGGGGTGCAACCATGAGACCAACCAGATGGTCTTCTTTGTCCACGTATGGCGCTACGCGTTGGAAGTAGGCCTTTGCCGTTGGAGCTTCGTACACCGAAGCAATCTTGAGAAGAATACCATTTTCATTAGCCAACTCATCAGCACAATTCATCGCTCGATCCCAATTTTTTGACGTCACAAAACAGTGGATCCAATTATAGGCAGGAGCAAGTGGCAGTTCCAATTCTGTTATTATACCATTGGTGCCATATGCGTGGCTCACACGAGCCAGTTCTTCCCCAGTGAATTCCAAAACTCGAGGCTCTTGCTCCATAGTTACAACACGCAGGCGTATAATGTTCCCGAGCTCACGTAAAGAACCCCATGTTACTGAGCCAACACCGCCGGAACCACCAGCAATAAATCCGCCAATAGTTGCTGTCGCCCAAGTGGACGAAAACATTCGCAATTCATGACCACAGGCTGGAATACAATATGCGTCTACATCTTTTAGCAGACACCCAGGCTGTACGATAACTCGTCCTGGTTCACAATGTGTGACTTTGTCCATATGCTTAAGATGGAGTAGACACCCGCCCCGCATTGGCATAGCTTGACCGTAATTCCCGGTACCAGCACCGCGTGTTGTAACCGGTACATCGTGTGCATAACAAACCCTCAGAATTTCTATGATTTCCGCCTCGTCCTTCGGGCGTACTAAAAAATCTGCCACAAGATGGTCCAATCGCGACTTAAGCACAGGAGAGTACCAAAAGAAATCACGAGAAGCGCCAGTTATAGCGGTCTGTTTCTCTTCAACATCTAGATGAGAAAGCGCAAGTTTTGCATCAATTACGTTTGCAGATTGTATCATTTATAAGCCTCCAAAAGTGTATCAAGCTCAGAATAGCTTGGTAATTTACGGTCTATTGCAATACCATTTCTAAGGACAATACGGTCCGACTGTGGTCGCGAATAAAGTTCATTCCAATTTCTTGCGTTAAAGATAACAAGGTCAGCGGTGGTTCCTTGCGCAAGACTTAAATCGGGAAAATCACACACTTCTGCCGGCGTTTGAGAAAAACTCTTCACCCAATCGAAATCAGAATGATCGAGATGAGCTATTCGGGTTGCCATACGCATAACTTCTAGCATATCCATATCGCCATAGGCGTAGAAAGGGTCGCGTGTATTGTCAGAAGCAAAGCTCACATTGATTCCTCGGGCTTTCATCTCGTGAACTAGGGTTACCCCTCGCCCTCGCGGAGTACGACCAGCATGCCGGTCCTGTAGGTAAAGATTACACATTGGAAGGCTAACCACGTCTATTTTTGCTTTAGCAACTAAATCAAGTGTATCCATGGCAAGATTTTCTTCTTGCTGAGAAAGAGAGCAGCAATGACCCACTAAAACACGCCCGCAAAAACCAGTTTCCATTACGCACTCTGCTATAACGCGTAGAGTTTCTGAGCTTGGGTCCATGGTCTCATCGGTATGAAAATCTAAAGCCAGCCCCAAATTCCCAGCTGTTTCGAAGTGGCCAAGCAAAACTTTTTTTAAATCAGGCATTGGAAAAGACACCATCCCAAGCACCCCGTCAAAGTGTGCCACTGTAGCAGCGATCTCGGCATATTCGGGCATGCCATAACTTTCGCAAGTTATCAGGCTTGTCATTTGCAATTCGACCTTGTTAGCCCACTTTTCGCGTAATCCAGCAAAAACAGGCCAGCTGCGTTTATATTGACCATTCATTGAGTCCACATGAGTGCGTATTGCCCGAGTGCCGTGCGCATATGCGCAACGAATAGAAAAATCTGCCCTTGTGCGAACATCTTTTGAAGTCCAGTTTAAATGATCCTCCCGCACACTCGTTAGCGCACCTATAAAAGTACCATCCGGGTTTTGGGCACGTGGTAATATATGTCCTTTATCTAAATGGGTATGACAATCTACAAAGGCTGGAAGGACCATAGCCTCACCCATTTCAATTCCCTTGCCACTCGGTGCACTTATCTGCCCATCGACAATACCAATATCGGTAGATATCAGGTCCCCTCTTTGGCCAAATATTGCAGCCGGCACTGTAACATTTTTTAGGGTAAATGCCCCACTTGGTAGAACCATAAAGTCCATCAAGCTTCCTTCTTTAACGCGCTCTCATGCCAGCGGAACAGAAAGCAATAGCTAATTAAACTCATTAATCCAAATATGGCTACTCCCATGACTGATATTAATATCAGTGCGGCGTATAAACGGCCAAAGTTAAAACGATATGAAGCTTCAAGGAGTGTAGAAGCAAGACCAAGACCGGTTCCAGCGCGTCCGATAACAAACTCCGCTACTACTGCGCCAATCAATGCCAACCCACCAGCGATTTTAAGGCCTCCTAAGAAAAACGGTAAAGCAGAAGGAAGAGCCAGATATCTAAGCTTCTGCCACTTAGTAGCACCATAAATCTTAAATAGGTCCTGCAGATTGTGATCTGCCGACTTCAATCCAATGATACTATTGGAAAGGATTGGGAAAAATGCCACTAGCCATGCGCATAAAAGTGCAGCGACGAACGCACTATCAACGTAGATCTGCAATAGAGGCGCTATAGCCACAACTGGCGTCACTTGTAAAACAACTGCATAAGGAAACATCGCCAGTTCAACCCACTTCGATTGGGTAAAGGCTATAGCCATAGATAGCCCGCCGATAATGGCGAACAACAAAGCTAGCATGGTTAACCTTCCGGTTACGGCCATGGCAGGCCACAGTAAACCCCAATCGTTTATAAGGGTTTGACCAATCAATAGTGGTGAAGGTAGTATGTAATGAGGAACTTCTGCTATAGTTACATAAGCCTGCCAGCCCCCTACCATAAAAAGCAGCACTAGGGATGGCAACATCCACTGAGCAACTCTATATATTTTTTTTTGCCTCTCTCGACGTTCTTCTTCAACGTCAATCGCTGTTTCACTTTCTATACCAAGGGTGGTCATATTACTTCTCCCATCGCTTGTTCCAGAATTTTTGAAGCCGCAGAAGCAGCAGAAGCATATTCTGGCGAAGTACGAAATGCTTCTGATCTAGGGTAGGGCACATCAACGTTCAATTCTCCAATTATTCTACCGGGACGGGCTGCCATTACAACTATCCGATCGGATAAAAAAACTGACTCAAACACTGAGTGAGTTACAAAAATAATTGTGCAGCCGATAGCTTGACGCAGAGCCAATAAGTCCTCGTTAAGACGATGACGCGTAATTTCGTCTAAAGCTGCAAAGGGCTCATCCATTAAAAGCAACCTTGGACGGGTAACCAATGCGCGGGCAATAGATACTCGCATCTTCATGCCGCCGGACAGTTCCCTAGGAAAAGCATTTTGAAAATCCTCAAGTCCTACAAGTTGAAGGGCTTGCATTATCTCACCATTAACACTTGCAAAGCTTTTTCCACGCAGACGAAACGGAAGCCATACATTATCTTTTACGCGTGCCCATGGCATTAGTGTAGGTTCTTGAAACACTACACCAAGATCATCATCACCTTTGCCACCTTGCCAATCAATAGTACCTGAAGTTGGCGACAAAAGGCCCGCAATCAAGCGCAAGGCAGTCGATTTACCACACCCCGAAGGCCCAAGGAGGGATAGAAAATCCCCCTCTTTAATCGATAGGTTTAAATTCCTTAATGCAACAATGTCACCTCGGAATTTTTTTTCAATATGTGACATACGCAATAGCTCATTACGCTGGACCACGGTTGCAGAATTCATCATATCGACTGCCCTCGAAAGTGGGGCCGATAATATACAGCCCCAACAATAATTTAGTTGGCGATCTCTTTTCCAAGGCCTTTGCCTACAAACTGAGTTGTATAAGCATTCTTATAATCAAGTCCAGCATCTACCGCGCCGGCTTCAACCATTTTATTGAAAAAGTCTTCTACTCTAGCATCGGTTATTACTCCGATCCCAAACTTTTCAGCATCGCCGGATAGGACTATTCCATTTTCTTTCATTTTCAAAATGGCATAATCAATTTTGTCGTCTGTCATTTCTGGATTATCTTTTTTGATTAATTCTCTTGCTGCTTTATTGTCACCGTAAAGGAAGTTATACCAACCTAATATTGAACTTTCTACGAAACACTTGACCTGCTCGGGCTTTGTTTCCACAGTTTGAGCCATTGTCTCGATCGTAGTTGCGTAAGTGGAGTAACCTGCATCTGCAATCAGAAACACTTTTGGATCAAATCCGGCAGTCTTTTTTATAAGATAAGGCTCTGAAGAAAGATATCCTTGCATTGCCATGCCTTTATCTGCAAGAAATGGTGCTGGATTAAACGTGTAAGGCTGCCGCTGATCAGGTGTAAAACCGTAGGCAGCGATCATCCACTGGTAAAAACCTTGATAACCATTGTCTCCGATTAAAAGTGTTAGGTCTTTTAAATCTTCAAATTTTTCCGCCTCGCCAGGATGGGCGATAATTACTTGCGGGTGTTTCTGAAAACTCGCAGCAACAGCGACAATTGGGATACCTTCTTTCACAGCATTGAAAGCTTGCAGCAAATCACCACCCATATGATAATCAATTTTTCCTGCTAGCAAAAGAGCGCGATTGTTCACCTGAGGCCCTCCAGGGAGAATGGAAACTTTCAGCCCACATGCTTCATAGGTTCCATCAACAGCAGATTGGTAAAATCCTCCGTGTTCAGCTTGAGCAAGCCAGTTGGATCCGAACTTGACTTCCGTCATATGGCCGCCACTGAAGGCGGCTGTAGCCAAAAAGGCGGCTGCGGCAGTTAAATGAGTGAGTTTTAGTTTCATATCAGTTTCTTTCTTGTTAAGGGTTTCACTTCGGGGTTAAATTGCAGCAACAAATCGGATGCTTGCAAAAAATGGAGCACACTATGATAAAAAGCCTGAACCCTACTGACATAGCCCCACCATTTGCCAAATACGCTCACGGCGTTGTGTGCGACGGTTTTGTTGCTATATCCGGTCAACTGGCGCTCGGACTCGATGGGCAGATCCCAAACGGATCTCAGGCTCAGTCTAAATTGATTTTCTCCAATATCGATCTCATTCTTGCTGAGGCCGGTGGTAGCAAAAAAGGGATATTGAGGATTAATGCCTACGTTACAGACCGGATCCATATGGATGGCTACATGACTGCGCGTGATGCCTGGCTTGCTGAAATTACACACCTTCCAGCATCTACTTTGGTGATAGTCAATGGCTTTACTCGACCTGAATTTGTTGTTGAAATAGAGGCTCTTGCCCAAGTAAAACAAAAGGTGATTTAAGACTAAAACAAAGGTCGTCCATAATCGACTAATAAGTAGAATAGGTTCATGCCAAGCATTCAAGCCTAAGTAGCAAATGATTCTAACACAATGTAAATCTTTAAACTCATAAGTACCGTAAGTGGGTACTACATTATCTTGATAATTTAAAATCCCTTTAGCGTACATCTGGCTTCTTTCTACCTCGGCACCGCGTTCAAATTGGAGGTATGAATAAATGGTACCGTTGGCGCGCCTCCAATTATCCAATTATGTTGTCCACAAAACAAGAATTTTAAAAAAAAAAATTTAGAAATACGATACTCTGTAGAATTTGAACATGTTTTGATTATATTTTGTGCTGTAAGAGGCCCTGGGATTAAATATTGCTCTTTAAAAAATAACTTTGCCCAATTTTAACTAATTCTTTCAAGATTAATATGGATTCCTTTTATCGCCCCACATAGATCGCTTATTCGATCGTAGCTATATCATTTGAGAACAATGGCTAACTTATTCTTGGCCTTTTACTGCCGTCTTACGTTATCGATTCTTGGGGTCTTTCTGAAATAGCTGAAGACAAACCACTGTCGCGCAACCAATCCGTTTATATGGATTACCACCGAAACGAAATATTGAGTAATTCATAGAAATATTCATAAAATGTCAAAAAATTTACCTCTAAATACTTTCGACCTGACCAAAGACTTCCCGCCGGTCACACACTGGTCACACACACTTTGACAAATCAAGGTTTATCCAGATGGAATCTAGGCTCAATGAAACAGGTGTGACCACTGATTTAATTAACTTTTATTGTAATTTGGTGGTGCCCGGGGGCGGATTTGAACCACCGACACGAGGATTTTCAGTCCACTGCTCTACCCCTGAGCTACCCGGGCAAGGAAAAGCAATACGCTTTGGGTTCGATACTACTATGGCGTCACGCCTCTGCTGTCCAGAGGGATTTTCAGTAAATTTTCGGGATAAAAAATTTATTTTTTAATCTTCCTTTCTAGAGCAGATATGAAGCGCGCCCTAGCTGAAGGCAAATGCTCCATGCCAAATGCAATCAATACTTTCTTTTCTAAAAAAAATTGAGACACCTTTAAACCATCTAAAATATCTTCAAGAGAATTGACTTGGCCTCTCGCTGCTAACGGGAAAGGAAGTAATTTTGATGACCAGTCACCAGCAGCAGCCTTAGAAACAGCACGACCAGATTTAGGCGAAATGAATTTTAAGTCCTCTGTGGACCCAGTGACAGCGCATTTCTCTAAATCCAATCCGAAGCCAAGAGTTTCCAGGAATTCCAGTTCCCACTTGAAATAACCAAGGGTCCAAATATCTGGAAATTGCAGCAGATCGAATAGATTTTCTGAACTCTTATAAAACTCTTTATAAACCTGCCCCGCTGGGAAAAATCTGTTAATCAATGTTGCAGATGATAGCATACCTGCCAATAGAAGGCGGTCATCCATAACGTTCGCAGTTCTAGATCTAATCAGTTCAACTTGAAAAGAGCCCAGATGCTCCTCCAATCGAGCTTTCCAAGTTAGATCTATTTGGGCACCAATCTGTAATATAGGCTTGAGCTTCTTTGACTGCCCACCCCTTACGACGCCACTAGATTTTCCATGATCGGATGTAAAAACATCAATGATTAGAGACGTTTCTCCAAAAGGCCTTGTTGCCAGTAGAATTCCTTTATCACGCCATTCCATGGAAGCGTCCTTGAAATTTAAAGTTGCAAATTACTTTACATATCATCGAGAAAAGGATCACCTTGGCTTGACTCTATTTCGACAATCCAAAGATCCCTATCTCTAGATAGTTGCCTTGATAACAATTCATCCAGTTCCTTTTCGTCTCCACTTTGAGATTTTGACCATTGGCTTATATTTTTTTCTAAAGAGAAAGATCTTTCAAATAAAATCACATCACCATTTAATTTATTCACTTTTACGATAATAGAACCAGCTTTATCATCTCCGTGCGAAACTACAAAAGCTGGCACTCCCATCAAATTAAGTCTTTTTATATAAGCTTGGACCCAGAATGAACTAGTCAGACGCGTCATGCGTTGCCATCTCTGAAGTCTAGACCCATCTCTGAGTAGCGCTCTGTTTCCTCCATCCACTTTTCCCTGACTTTCAGTCTCAGAAACAAATGCACCTTGCTACCTAAGAATTCTTCAATACTTAATCTTGAGGCCATAGAAACAGCTTTTATCGTTTCTCCTTTTTTTCCTAACAAGATCCCCTTGTGACCTGACCTGGATAAGTAAATCGTCTGCTCAATTCGCACAGACTTGTCAGGCTTTTCTTCCCACTTTTCTGTCTCGACCGTTAGCTGATAAGGCAGTTCTTGATGCAAACGAAGTGTTAATTTTTCGCGTGTTATTTCTGCAGCTATCATCCTCAATGGCATGTCAGATATTTGATCATCCGGATAAAGCCATGGTCCCTCTGGAAGGTTCGATCCCAGCCAACGCTTTAAGTCATCTACACCCTTACCCTTTTCTGCTGAAATCATAAACGTTTCTGTAAAAGGGTGGCTTTCATTGATTTCTTTGCTCAACGAAAGCAAATCATTAACATCCACTTTATCGATTTTATTAATAACTAAAGCCAATTTGCCATTTAACCCTGTTTCAGAAATCGATGAAATTATTTTTTCTACACCCTCCGTAAGTCCTCGATGGGCTTCCACTAACAAAAGAGTTATGTCAGAGTCAGCAGCACCGCTCCAAGCTGCGGCGACCATTGCACGGTCTAACCTCCTACGCGGTTTGAACAATCCGGGAGTATCTACAAAAATAATTTGAGATTGATCCTCTATACTGACTCCACGTATGCGTGTTCGAGTTGTCTGCACTTTATGAGTAACTATAGATATTTTCGCTCCAACCATCTTATTAAGAAGAGTAGATTTTCCGGCGTTTGGCTCACCAATTAATGCCACGAAGCCCGAATGCGTCATTAAATTAATTCTCCCATATTTTGCAGTAAGGATTTAGCAGCCATTTGCTCTGCCTGCCTTTTACTCCCAGCTAAAGCATCTGTAGATTCTCCTGACTCCAATATTACTTTTACAAGAAAATCTGGTGCATGATCCGGACCACTTTGCGAAATTACCTCATATTTTGGGGGGCTTTGGCCTCTGGCCTGCGCCCACTCTTGGAGCATCGTTTTTGCATCACGCGCGTCACCTTTTACACTCCTAATACGATCAACCCAGAGCTCAATTACTATTTTTTTGGCAGCTTCAAAACCACCATCTTTGTAAATCGCAGCAATTACAGCCTCCATACCATCCCCGAGTAATGCGTCCTTTCTGCGGCCTCCTGAAAGCATTTCGGACCTACCTATTTTTAGCACACTACCAAGATCGATTTGGCGTGCAACTTCAGCACACGCTTCTTTTCGAACCAAAGCATTAAATCTTGGTGCGAGAGTTCCCTCTGGAGCCAATCGATCAATCTCCAACAGAGCTTCAGCCATAACGAGCCCAAGAACACGGTCACCTAGAAACTCTAATCTCTGATTATCTTTTCTGGATTCAGAAGCTATAGATGAATGCGTTAAAGCCTCAATCAGCAAACTTAAATTAGAAAATTGGTAACCCAGTCTCTGCTCGAAAGATCGAATAGGCTCAGATTTTTTCACTGAACTACCTTGAAAAATCGATCGCTTCTCCATGTCCAGAAAAACAACATGGAACGACCAGCTGATGAAAACATTACACGATCGGCTCTTCCCACTAGGTTCTCATAAGGTACAAAGCCAACCCCGCCTTGGACTTGACCTATCCTACTATCAAGAGAGTTATCTCGGTTATCACCCATAAAGAAATAATGGCCAGAAGGAACATTATAAATGCTGTTTCCTATATTTTCACCTTTAAACGTATCCAAATTGAAAAAAGATCTTCCATCTGGCAGGGTAGACTTTATTCGAAATTTTTCACAATCTTCACCAAATTTTTTCGGATTATTGGAACATCTAGGTTGGTTTCGGAAAGGCCCTTGAGGTGCATAAGTCTCAACGAAAATTCCTGCATCAACTGTCTCAACTTTTTGGTCATTAATGCTTATTTTACCATCTTTTATTTGAACCTTGTCTCCAGGCAGGCCAATAAGGCGCTTGATATAATCCCTTCCAGTTACTGGGTGCCTAAATACAACCACGTCGCCTCTTTGTGGCTGTCCTCCAAATAAGCGCTTATTGTTTCTTTTTACGAAACCACAAAAATCCTCTGCGTCAACATTAATACCAAACCGAGGAATTATTATACTGGGACAAGATGCATAGGAATATCCATAAGCCATTTTATTCACAAAAAGAAAATCGCCTATAAGAAGAGTATCCTTCATTGAACCAGAGGGAATCCAAAATGGTTGAAAAAATAACGACCTAAATATTCCAGCCAAGATTAGTGCGTAGACTATTGTTTTTATTGTTTCAATTACTGAACCGCCCAAACTCTTCTTAGTTTTTGCCATTGTTTATTACCTCAGCTTCTTTGGTTCTTCTTAACTTTGTTGCCTGACCTGTCAAGCTAGAGGCCTTGCTTCAATTACTACATAGGCTTGTGCCCAAGGGTGATCATCTGTTAAAGAAACGTGAACGATTGCTTCGTGATCACTGGGCGTCATTTCATCTAATCGATTTTTAGCCCAACCCCTAATTTCCATTACAGGCTGTCCACTGGATAGATTAGTTATAGACATATCTCTCCAGGCTATTCCCATCCGCAAACCAGTACCAAGCGCCTTAGAACAGGCTTCTTTTGCGGCCCAGCGTTTTGCATAAGTCCCAGCTTCATCTTTCCGTCGTGAGGCTTTGGCTTGTTCAGTTTCGGTAAAAACTCGATTTCTAAACCTATCTCCATGCCTAGATAAAACACCTTGAATTCTATCTATATTTGCTAAGTCTGTACCAATTCCGAGTATCATTATAAACGTGCTTTATCCATCAATTCTCTCATTCTGAGAATAGCTTCTTTTAATCCAGTAAATATACTTTCACCAATCAAAAAGTGTCCGATGTTCAATTCGACTACTTCAGGCAACTCTGCAATTGGAGAGACCGTTTCAAAAGTTAATCCATGGCCTGCATGAACCTCAAGCCCCAGACTATGTGCGAGAGAGGCCATATCCTTTAATCGCATGAGCTCAGAATCTCGCTCCTTAAAACTTTTCTCATAGTGTAAATCGCAATATGCCCCCGTATGTAATTCTACAACTTGCGCACCAATCCTGCTTGCGGCTCTAATTTGATTTTCATCTGCAGCTAAAAAGATAGAAACCCTGGAACCCTTTTCACTAAGAGGGGCTATAAAATGAGCGAGTTTTTTTTCTTCTTTAACGACATCCAAACCACCTTCTGTGGTTCGCTCTTCACGCTTTTCCGGGACTATGCAAACAGCATGTGGCTCATGAGCTAAAGCAATTTTTTGCATTTCATCCGTAGCAGCCATTTCAAAGTTTAAAGGAATAGCTATTGCTTTTATTATTGACTTAATGTCCTGATCAACAATATGTCGCCTATCTTCCCGTAGATGTGCGGTTATCCCATCTGCTCCAGCTTCTTGAGCAATGATAGCGGCACGCACAGGATCTGGATAAGATGATCCACGGGCATTACGCACCGTAGCAACATGATCAATATTCACTCCTAATCGCAATTTTTGTATCGAACTCATTCCATTGCTTCCTTTGGGATGTTTACGCCTATATTTTATGTCACTTATTTCTTTTTACCAGTTTTACCAGAAGATCTTGGTTTCAATGCCCGAAGTTTCTTAAGCAAAAAGCCTTTCCGCCTGTTTTGATAGGCCCGTATAATTGGCTCACTCAAATAATAACCCAACGAAGCCGTTATCAATCCGGGTATAATTCCACCTATCATGTAAGGGAAAAATACTTCTTGATAAAAAATCTCTAATCGCGACCAATCTGTATCTACACCTTTAACAAACGCCAATACATTTTGCTGAAGATCAGCCCCTGCATCTAAAAATTTTTCTAGGATTGATTTACCGCCATCCCCGGGAGGGATATAATCTGTTCCCAGAAAAAAATGGCCTGTCTGAAGAGAAATTACACCTATCGGCACATAAGTAAGTGGGTTGCCAAAAAATGTTGCCAATAAAGCAGCAAGTATGTTTCCCTTCAAAAGCCTTGCTATAATAGCGGCCGTGAGAAAATGCAGGCCGTAAAAGGGAGTAAAAGTGGCAAATAAACCGGCCCAAATACCACGGGAGATCTTTTGCGATGAATCGGGCAATCTGCGCAATCTATAATTTACGTAGTGAAAAGCTCTTTTCCATCCGCCTTTGGGCCAAAAAAAACGCATCAAAATACTTACTATTGACCGCCTATCTCGCCGCTTGAAAACCAAGGTAAATTTCCTTATTCCTGAGGTATGTTCTCTTGCTTATAGCCACGACATCGCTTAATCGACGCCACCTCTGCCTCAGCCTCTAACTGAGTTAACAAAGAATGCAAGTGTTCAATTCCATTCAACTCTACTGAGATTTCTATTTTATAGAAGTCTGGTTTTCTATCCACGAAATATAAATCAGAAATATTAGCGCCCATTTCTCCAATTATAGTACAGACTCTACCCAAAACGCCTGCATCGTTACTAATCGTTATTTCAATGCCTGTCGGATAAACTGCTGCATGCTTACCAACATGCCAATGCAGATCTATCCAAAGTTCTGGCTTATCCTCAAAACGAGCTAATTCAAGACAGTCTATAGCATGAATGGAAACTCCTGATCCTCCCGAAGCAATGCCAACAATTCTCTCACCGGGCAATGGCCCACAACATGGCCTCCGATCTAGGAACTGACCTTCATTTAAACCTATGACTGCACTCGCTTGGTCCACATCAAAATCATCAGCGGCAGTAACCTCAGGATGAACTAACTGAACAACATGGCCTGGTCTTACTTCAGTACTACCGACGCGAGCTAAAAGTTCTTTCGAGTCCGGAAATCGCATTTTTGAGGCTGCAAGCTCAAGTGATTTATCAGAAGCTCTCTTTCCAATATGTTCAAACGCAGTTCTCAATAGGGCTTTACCCATAACCACCATACGTTCTTTATCAACCTCTCTAAGAGCTCTACGTATTGCCGTTTTTGCTTTACCGGTCTCAGTCATGTCCAACCATGTAGGCTGCGGGTTCTGCCCTTGAGCAGTTATAACTTCAACAGATTGACCGTTCCGCAATTTAGTCCAAAGAGGAACTCTCAGGCCATCCACCTTCGCTCCAACGCAAGAATTACCTATTCTTGTGTGAATAGCATAAGCAAAATCTATTGGGGTTGCGCCTGTTGGAAAAGTTAAAACATCTCCTTTTGGCGAGAAACAAAAGACTTTATCGGCATACATTTCCAATTTAACGGCTTCTAAAAAAACTTCATGATCTTCTTCACTATCGAAATCATCGATTAAACGTGTAATCCATTGTACAGGATCGACCGTAAAAGGGTTCTCGCTTCTTACGCCATCCCGATATGACCAGTGGGCAGCAACACCACTTTCCGCCACATCGTGCATCTGACGGGTTCTGATTTGAACTTCTACTTGTTTTCCATCACGTCCAGATACAGTTGTATGAATAGATCGATAGCCGTTTGATTTGGGTTGACTAATATAATCTTTGAAACGACCCGGGACAGCTTTCCAGCGGCGGTGTATCACTCCAAGAATTCTGTAACAATCTACTTCGGAGGCACATATAATTCGAAATCCATAAATATCTGAAAGACGCGAAAAAGATAGCTCTTTCTCTTGCATTTTGCGCCACATGGAATAAGGCTTTTTAGCGCGTCCTAAAACCTCAGCTTCGATATATTCTTTTCCAAATTCTGTATGCATATCACGTGAGATTCGCTCAATTACATCACCTGCGTCTTTCTGTAGATTAATAAACCTTCGTATTATAGATTCCCTTCCCTTAGGATTAAGAACCTTAAATGCTAAATCCTCCAAGTCTTCACGAATAAATTGCATACCCATTCGACCCGCTAGAGGTGCAAAAATATCCATTGTTTCCCGTGCTTTTTGCTGCTGCTTAACGCGAGGCATTGCCTTTATTGTGCGCATATTGTGTAATCTATCAGCGAGCTTAACAAGAATAACTCTGATATCTTGAGCAATAGCCATCAACAGCTTTCGAATGTTTTCTGCTTCTTGGGTTTCCATAGAACTAAGTTGAATTTTGGTTAGTTTTGTTACTCCATCAACGAGTTCGGATATTTCGTGCGAGAACAACCTGGCAATATCCTGTTTTGTTGAACCTGTATCTTCAATTGTATCATGCAGCAAAGCTGTAATGATGGTGGCATCATCTAAACGCTGTTCAGCTAAAATTTCTGCTACTGATACCGGATGGGTAAAATAAGGCTCTCCAGATTTTCTAAACTGACCTTCATGTTTCGTTTGCCCGTATTTATAGGCGTCAACAATCTTAGCTGAATTCGATTTTGGATTATATTTGGAAACTAAATCTGCAAGAGCTTCTGCCGTTAACATGCATTTTCCAGCAAGACTTTATCTTGTCACTGCCCCTGTTTTGCCATTAAAGCTCTCAAAAGCTTTTCCTCGGACATATCGTCTTCGGCTGGCTCATCGGTCTCTCCACCCATCAGCATTGCCATTGAATCTTCTTCCGGTTCATCGACTTCAATCTGGGTCTGATTTGACTCAATTAGTCTCTCACGGAGCTCATCGGCTGACTGCATTTCATCAGCAATTTCTCTTAGTGCCACAACTGGGTTTTTATCATTATCTCTATCTACAGTAATAGCTGAGCCAGAAGATATCTCTCGTGCTCTATGCGACGCGAGCATAACCAGATCAAACCTGTTAGGAATTTTATCTACACAATCTTCTACAGTAACCCGTGCCATCTAACTCTCCTGACATTTCATTATAGACGTTGAGCGTATAAGACCTCCTTACTTCGATGACAAGTATTTATTGCACCACCTTAATATTCTTTTTTGCTTGCTCAGGTAGTTCTCCATATAGTTGCAAAGCTGTCTTGTTAAGTATTGGGTGTGTCCAGTTCGGCTCAATATCTAAGATTGGTGATAATACAAATGCTCTGTCTTGAATTCTAGGATGAGGTAAAACTAACTCGCTAGGTATTTTTTTCTTCTGTTCACTCACAGACAAATCAAACCATTTTTGAAATATTTTCCTACTTGGCAACACCTGCCCCTTGAGCGCAAGCAAATCCAAATCCAGTGTCCTAGCACCCCATCGGTTAACCCTCTGCCTCTCAAATTTTTTTTCTATTTGATGCAGTTTCTGCAACATCTCTTGCGAAGAATAATTAGCTTTAGCCTTTACTACAGAGTTGATGAAATTTGGTCCGCTTCCTTCTGGATAAGCGGGAGTTTCATAAAACCTACTTAGAGACATCAAATTAATATCAGATTTAACTAATTCAACGATTGCCCTTTCAATTATTTCTAGAGGTAGAGTCTTGCCTAGACTAATATTGCTTCCTAAGGCTATTAGAAACTGATGATTATTCGGGTCCATGCATTTTAGTCTCAGAGCAGTTAAATGATTTAAAACAGCTATTTTCTTAAATATTAGAACAAAATAGCTAAAATTTCATAGAAATAAAAGTTTGCAAAATAGAAAATAATCGAAATTTACTATTTACGGACAATGGTATGCTTCATATTGTCAAAATTAGTATTTTTTTTTGAGATAAATATGAAAAAGCCGGAGCTAAAAATCTTTCTAGCAGCACCACGTGGGTTCTGTGCCGGAGTTGACCGTGCAATTCAAATTGTCGAAATGGCATTAGATAAATGGGGCGCGCCTGTCTATGTTAGGCATGAAATTGTCCATAATAAATTTGTAGTGGAAAGTTTAAAAGATAAAGGCGCAATTTTTGTTGAAGAACTTGACGAATGTCCCAATGACCGCCCAGTTATTTTTTCTGCGCATGGTGTGCCGAAAGCGGTACCAAGAGCTGCAGAAGCAAGAAACCTCGTTTTTGTAGATGCTACCTGTCCGCTAGTCAGCAAGGTTCACATTGAAGCAGAACGCCATCACAAAAATGGATTGCAAATTGTAATGATTGGTCACCGCGGCCATCCTGAAACAATCGGGACAATGGGGCAGCTGCCAGAAGGAGAAGTTTTACTCGTCGAGGATGAATTAGACGTACAAAATTTAGAGGTAAGGGATAACCAAAATCTTGCTTATGTGACACAAACAACACTATCCATAGATGATACTTTTTCGGTTGTTCAAGCGCTACAAAAAAGGTTTCCTGCAATCCAGGGTCCTCATAAAGAAGATATTTGCTACGCAACAACAAATCGACAGCTTGCGGTCAAAGAAATAGCAAACAAGATAGACGCGCTGTTAGTAGTGGGTGCTCCAAATTCATCTAACTCTAAACGGTTAGTAGAAGTTGGCAAAAAAGCCGGGTGTGAATACTCCCAACTAATTCAAAGAGCCAGTGAAATAGATTTTAGAGCATTAGAAGGTATTGAAAATTTGGGTATTACCGCAGGTGCATCGGCCCCAGAAGTTCTAATCAATGAAGTTATTGATTCTTTCAGAGAAAAACATCTTGTCGATGTAGAAATCGTTGAAACCGCGGTTGAAAACGTTAACTTCAAAGTACCAAGAGTTCTAAGAGAACCAGCGTGAAAAAAATTCCTAACTCGGCCTTAATTTTGGGCTTATCTGGTCTGATACCTTTTTTTTGGGGGGCTGTTACCTCTTTAGATTTTGTTGTAGAAAACTTGAAATTAATGGGTCTCAGTGAGGAATATATGGGCTCCAGAATAAATCTGATTTACGGAACTATTATTCTCGCATTCATGTCTGGCGTTTTATGGGGTTTTGCAGCAAATGTGGGAGACAAAAGACGACCAGTCGGATTGATACTGTCTGTTTTACCAGCATTATGGGCCTTTTTTAATTTTAACGGCACATTAATCAACCCATTCATGGGCTTAATTATTGGATTTTTAGGGATTTTTGCAACTGATTTGCGCTTCTATTATTGGCAACTGACTCCAGATTGGTGGCTGTCGTTGAGAAGTATTTTGACACTTTTTGTTATTATTTGCTTGTCTGTAAATTTAGGGTGGTAAATGGATAACATAACTATTGATATCTATAATAAAAACGCAGCTAGATACGCAGATTTGGATATTGATAAAGTTTCTTTAAAAGCATTTCGTGATTTTTCACACGCATTACCAAGAAATGGTATCGTTTTGGACTATGGATGTGGACCTGGTTATTTTGCTAAAAAATTTTTAGCAGACGGTTTTAAGGTTGATGCTTTCGATGCATCAGAGAAAATGATTGAAATTGCCTCAGTGGAAACAAAAGTAAACTGGTGGGTAGACGATTTCAAATCATTCCGCGCCACTACTCTATATGATGGAATTTGGGCTAATTTTTCACTTCTACATTCGCCAAAAAAAGAAATAACACCATTAATTCAAGCGATATTCAATAGTCTGAAACCGAATGGTCTGTTTAGTCTTGGATTAAAATTAGGCACAGGGGAAAAGCGTGACAAGATTGGGCGGAAATATTCATACTTCGAGGAACAAGAAATCCGCAATATACTATCAAATGAAGGCTTTTGTCATATGTCACATTATTTAGGTGAGGCAAAAGGTTTAGATGGTGAAAGTGCAAATTTTATCATAATTATTAGTAATGCATAATTTATTTGCTTACACGGACGGAGCTTGCTCAGGAAATCCTGGTCCGGGAGGATGGGGCGTCCTATTAGTTGCCAAAAACCAAAACAAAATTATCAAGGAAAGAGAACTTTTTGGAGGTCAGGAAAATACAACTAATAACCAGATGGAGTTATTGGCAGCAATATCTGCTTTGGAAGCTTTGGATCGTCCTAGCAAAATAAAAATTATTACCGACAGTTCTTACGTAAAAAATGGTGTGACTCAATGGTTGGAAAATTGGAAAAATAATAAATGGAAAACAGCGTCAAAAAAACCAGTCAAAAATGCTGAATTATGGCGCAGATTAGACCAAGCTAGATCAAGGCATGAAGTTATATGGGAGTGGGTTAAAGGACATGCTGGGCATCCAGAAAATGAGCGAGCAGATGAATTAGCCCGAAAAGGGATGGAGCCATTTAAAAATCAGAACTAGCGCAGAGCGAAGCTGGCTGACTGTCCTTTTCCTCGATCAGAAATAAAGCGCAATCGTTTACCATCAAAGGTTACTTGCTGGCAATTATATTTTAGCTCACGCTTACCCCAAAGTAGAGTTCTACAAAAAAATCCATCTATCCAATCCCAATCTCCAGTAACATTCCTACCAGCTGCTGAACCTTTTATTTTGCCGTCACTCGCTACAGACAATGAAATCAAAAAACGTTTTAATTTTTTCTCAATAACCAAATTTTCAAAATCAGAACGATTTGTAATTATAATTTCGCTTGCTGAAACCTGGCCAGCCATAAACAAAAATACAATAAGTTTTAAACTGAAAGTCCTTATAGCCGTAAATCCTTCTTAAAGATCCAAAACTAGTTTAAACCTAATACATCCATCATATCATACTGACCAGGCTGTTTATCTATACCCCAAAGCACTGCTTTTAGAGCCCCTCGAGCAAATATGTTCCTGTCCGTTGCATTATGGCTGAGGGTCAATTGCTCACCATTTGATGCAAATAAAACATCATGCTTTCCTACAATGTCACCACCTCTGATTGAGGCAAATCCGATAGAACCTTTATTTCGGGCTCCAGTTATACCATCTCGCCCTCTATCTGCTAAATCAGCTAATCGTATGCCTCGGCCATCTGCCGCTGCTTCACCGAGCATCAAAGCCGTTCCAGAAGGAGCATCCACCTTATGTTTATGATGCGCCTCAATAATTTCAATATCAAATTCATCATCAAGCGCCGCTGCAACTTTTTTAGTCAAAGCTACTAACAAATTTACGCCAAGAGACATGTTTCCAGCTCTAACGACAACCGAGTGGAAACTTGCTGCCTTGATTTTTTCTAAATCCTCTTCAGACATTCCAGTTGTGCCAATAATGTGAATAGCGCGCGCTTGTGCGGCTAATTTTGAAAACTCAATAGTTGCTGAAGGTGTAGTGAAATCAATGACTGCTTCCGCATTTGCAATCACCTCAATTGGATCTTCAGAAACAACCACCCCAAGCTCGCTACCACCCATTGCAACACCTATATCCTGTCCAACCCATTCGTGGTTTAAACATTCTAGCGCTCCTACGAGTTCCAGTTTTTCACTTTTATTTATTAAATTAACAACAGTTTGCCCCATACGTCCTGAAGCACCAGTTACCACTACTTTCAGTAAATCAGCCATTTTACGTCCTTAGTACTATGCTATAATGTCCATAACGTGCCTGCACGCGTTTGGCAAAGATCAATATTAAGGTAATAGATTATCAAAAATGGCAAAGAATAAATTTAATGATGGCCCCGGACCATCCCAAAGGCAACTACGGGTAGGAGAGCTCATACGGAGAGCACTGTCTGACATATTAATGCAAGGCACGATTCATGATCCTGATTTAAATAGAATATCTGTAACAGTCAGTGAAGTAACTGCATCTCCAGATCTAAAAATTGCAACAGCTTATGTTTGTCCACTAGGCGGGCAAGGAGGCGAGGATTTGATTGCACTGTTAGCAAAAAACAAATCTGAGATCCGCAGATCAATATCAAAAAAATTAACACTGAAATATACACCTGACCTGAGGTTTCGGATAGACGAAACATTCGACAGAATGGATGAGACAAGAAGGCTTTTTAGTCAGGAAAATATCAAACGGGATTTGAATACTAAATGAAAGTTTTTGTCTTTATCTTAGTTTTATGGCTTACCCCCGTTTGGTCAGCTGAGTGCCAGGATTTTAAGTTTCAAGAAGCGCACTTCACAGCCTGTACAGCCAAAATACCAGAAGATGATATACGTCTTTTTTTACAAAACAAAACTGGAAAAATTTTTGGACAGTTCCAAGAATTGGATAATTTCCTAAAAGAGCAAGATCTCGATATTATTTTTGCCACAAATGGCGGAATGTACCACGCTGATAGATCTCCAGTTGGCATGTATGTCGAAAACTTCAAGGAATTTTCACCTCTGATTACCAGGGATGGGCCGGGTAACTTTGGGTTATTACCTAATGGTGTATTTTGCTTTAGCAAAAAAGAATTTCTAATCCTAGAAACAAAAAAATTTGCGAGAAGAAAAATACAGTGCCAATACGCTACACAATCGGGTCCTTTATTAGTAATTGATGGTAAAATTCACCCAAAATTCATTAAGGATGGAACTTCTAAATTCATACGAAGCGGGGTTGGCATTAGTAGAGACGGATCAAAAGCAATATTTTTAATTTCAAATCAAGCAGTGAATTTTCATAACTTTGCCAGTACATTCTTAGATCATTTCAAAATTGATAATGCTCTTTACTTAGACGGAAATATATCCAGGCTCTACTCTCCAAAAATCAATCGAATAGATTTTGGTTTCGATATTGGGCCTATTGTTGCGGTTGTAGCGCCGACAGAATAGCCAGCGCTATCAAAATTAGGTTAGCTAGCTAAAGCCTCAATTGTTTGTTGCGAAGATCCATTAGAAATATGCACTTTTCTTGGCTTTAAAGCCTCGGGAACTTCTCGTTTTAAGTCTATGTGAAGCATTCCATCAGAATGGTTTGCCCCATTAACATGCACGTGATCGGCCAACTGAAAACAACGCTCGAAACTACGGTTCGCAATGCCTCTATGCAAGTAATTCTTTTGTTGTTCGTCCGATTTCCCCGCAGAAATAAACAAGGAGTTCTCTCTAACTTCAACATTTAGGTCAGCCTCGGAAAACCCGGCTACTGCTACAGAGATACGATATGCATCCTTATCAATTTTCTCTATATTATATGGTGGGTAGCTGGATGTTTGTGTATCGGAAGTAAGAACACGGTCAAACATATCCGCTATCTGGTCAAAACCTACAGTTGCTCTGTAAAGTGGTGAAAAATCAAATTGTCTCATTGTGTATCCTCCTATGAGCGATTCCAATTTGCACCTACCCGTAAATCGGCGTAGGCATTTAGTGTTTAGAGACCCAAATATGGCGCCTCACCTGAAGATGTGGGTATAAAAAAATCAATTTCAAGAAGCTACAAAATTTTTCTACTTGATTTTTGGATCTGAAAAAATTTAGCTAATTTTAAAAATATAATTTATTGGGCTTGGGTCCTCCGGTTGCCCAATCAATTAGTTCGACTGTGTGAACTACTGGAATATTTGTCGAGGAGGAAATTTGCATCATACAGCCCAAATTTCCAGCTGCAATTATATCAGGTTTTTTTGCCTCTAGGCTCTGAATTTTTCTGTTTTTTAGCTCTTTTGAGATTTTTGGTTGTAACAGATTATATGTACCGGCAGAGCCGCAGCAAAGGTGAGAGTCTTTTGGTTCACTAATTTTATAACCACACTTTTTAAGCATGTCCTTGGGGTAACTACTTATTTGTTGCCCATGCTGCAAAGAGCAGGCTGAATGGTAAGCCACATTTATTTGGTTTTCTGCCTGTTCAGGAAGGTCTAATCCAACTAAAACCTCAGAAATATCCTTAGCCAAGCCCGCAATAGCCTTGGCCTTCTCTTCATGATCAGTTCCTTTAAACATATGGTGATAGTCTTTGACAGTCGTCCCACAGCCGCTTGTATTAATAACAATGGCATCCAAACCATTGTTACTAAGTTCTGAATGCCAAGCATCGATATTTCTAATCGCTGCAGATTGTGCATCGTTTGTTTTTCCCATGTGATGACTTAGCGATCCGCAGCAACCCTGGCCTTCAGATATGACAACTTCGCAACCGAAGCGTTTCAATACTCTAATTGTGGCGTCATTTATATCTGTGTCCAAGGCTCTTTGTGCACAGCCAGTCATTAAAGCTACCCGCATTTTTTTATTTCTATCAGGAAAGAAGGTCTGTGGATCGTCGTTTAAACTGATTCCAGGTATTTTTTTTGGAACCATTTCAATCATCGCTTTTAATCGTAGATCTGGTATGAGCCACGAAAATGGCTTAGCCAGTTTTGCCATTATGAGCGCAATCCGGAACCTCGTTGGATTTGGTAAAATTTTACTCAAAGACCATCTTAAAATTCTCTCATCTAAAGGTCTTTTATATTTATCCTCAATGTAGGAACGAGCATGGTCAACAAGATGCATGTAATGGACACCGGATGGGCACGTAGTCATACAAGCCAAACAAGACAAGCATCTATCAATATGAGTAACAGTCTTCTTATCTGGTGTCCGGCCCGACTCCAACATTTCTTTTATTAAATAAATTCTTCCCCGAGGGCTATCAAGCTCATCTCCTAAAACCTGATATGTAGGACATGTCGCGGTACAAAACCCACAGTGTACACATGATCGCAAAATTTCATTTGACCTTTTATAATCCAAATCCGTAAGTTGCTGTTTTTCGAAAAATGTTTGCATTAGTTCAATATTTCTTGGTTAAAAAGCATTTTAGGATCAAACTTATTTCGAATAGAGTTGCTGAGTGACTTTTCTAATGTTGAAGTTGGATGAAATTGTTCAAAATCCCCTAGTAAACACATAGCATGACCTGCTACTTTTTGCATTTTCTCACGAACATCAAAACCTCGATCAACTCTTAACCAGACAAGACCACCACACCAATCAAGAAAACCAATTTTAGGGTCCAACATTTCGATAATTTTTGAACCATCAGTAGGCCTTACAGAAACTCTCCAAAGATCGCCCTTAATCTCTTTGAGAAAATCCAAGTCGTTCACATTTTGCCAAAACCTTTTGCTCTCTTCCATCTCCAAAATTTCAACTTCAAAATCAGAAAATTCTCGAAGTAACTGTTCAACCCGATATTTTACTGACTTATCAAAACCCTCAATTCGAATATAGGCCAACTTCGCTTCAACATCATAAAAAGTGCCTGAAATATCATAAGGCGTATTAATCGCCTCAGTAAGAATACTAGCTTTACATGAATTTATTTTGAGCGTTGACTGTGTCTCGGCTATTGGAAGAACCTTGAAAGAAACTTCTGTTATTACTCCCAACGTTCCCCAGCTCCCTGCCATGAGCTTGACGAGATCGTAGCCTGTCACATTTTTCATTACCCGCCCACCATTTTTTAATATTCTACCCAATCCATCAACAAACCGTACACCCAATAAATGATCTCGGGCTGCGCCAACTTGGATTCGACGGGATCCACTCGCATTTGTTGCAAATACTCCACCAATCGTTGAGTTGCCCGGCAACCTCAAAATATGCTTCATCTCAGGAGGTTCAAATGCAAGTTGCTGATTTTCTTTTTGTAGCGTGTTTTTAATTACCGATAGGGGCGTGCCTGCTTTTGCAACCATTGTTAAGGCACCTGGTTCGTAGTCTACAATCCCATTCAATTGAGAGGTTGAAATATTTTTTTTTTCTGTAGCGATCAACCGCGACTGGCCTCCAGCGATGTGTAATGGCTCGGTCTCACTGAGTAAAACTTCCCGAACATCGCTTTCAGAGCCTGGTGATAAGGTTACCGCGTTCATGCAGCTGTCTCTTGCGATGCGTTTGCTCGCCGTTCAGCAGATGCGTCTAAAGGAAACACTTTTGTTGGATTGAGTAGCCATTTGGGGTCAAAAACATCTTTTATAGCCATTTGCGCTTCTAGATCATCGACTGAGTATTGGATACGCATCAGATCACGCTTTTCAATACCGACACCATGTTCACCACTTAAACACCCACCGACTTCCACACATAATTTTAAAATTTCAGCCCCAAAGGCTTCACAAGTTTCTAGATCACCTGGTTTATTTGCA
>CACGIS010000017.1 GCA_902573175.1 Paracoccaceae bacterium
TAAAGAAAACCTTATTGCTGCATCTAGAGAAGGAAGATGGAACCTAGAAAAGATAAATAACTTGTTTCCAAAACTAAGAGAAAGAAGTAGCCAAGTAGCATCATCTCTTTCGGGTGGGGAACAGCAGATGCTTGCCATAGCTCGCGCTTTAATGACCAACCCTCGCCTTCTGGTCTTGGATGAAGCGACTGAGGGATTAGCTCCAATTATTCGCCAAGAAATTTGGTCTGCAATAAAAACTTTAAGAAATGATACTGGTTTAGCAATTTTAATCATTGATAAATCTATTAAGGAGCTCCGCCAGATTTGTGATAGAGTTGTTATTCTTGAAAAAGGAAGAACTGTATGGCGGGGAAATATAGATCAGTTATCAAATGAGATTACCCAAGAATTTATTGGAGTTTAAACACCAAGGAGCATTTTGAATTATGTGGAAATTAGATTGGGATGATGCTTTCAATAATTTTGTAAATGTCGAAAACCCAAACTCGCTTATAGAAAATTGGAAGAAAAGATCGTCATCATTCAAAAGTAATTCTACTGTAATAGGGGAAATGGAATTGGATATCCCATATAGTGATCATCCTAGAGAAAAGTACGATATATTTTTACCAAAGAAACAAAGTAGAGGAACTATAATTTTTCTACATGGCGGTTTCTGGTTTAGAACTGGGCGGGAACATTGGTCGTTTACCGCTCAAGGCATGCTATCTCAAGGCTGGAGCGTTATAATTCCAAGCTATCCTCAAGCCCCAGATGTCAAAATCACACAAATAACTCATTCTATATCTAAACTGGTTTATAAAATTCTTGATGATTGTAACGGCTCGATCCGTATGATTGGTCACTCAGCAGGTGGGCATCTAGCATCCAGAATGATTTGTGAAAATTTCCTTAAAAAAAATATGGTTAAACATATAGAAAAGGTGATTTCGGTCTCAGGTCTTTACGATTTACGGCCACTATTAATGACTAAATTAAACAATATACTTAAACTGAACTATGAAGAAGCAGTGCACGAGAGTTGCTTTTTATATGACCCTATCGATACAAAACTAACTTGTTGGGTAGGAGCGAGTGAGCGTCCGGAATTTCTAAGACAAAATAGGATACTTGCTGAAGCTTGGTCAAAAAAATCAAAAAATATCGAAAGCTATTATGACCCAGGTAAGGATCACTTTACTGTCATTGACCAACTAGAAGAAAAAGAAAGTTTATTAACTCAAAGTATAACTAAATAATTCAAAAATTAGTTACTTAATTTTACAATAAATCCTTGATTAGCTTTGCTACATTTTCACTATTGAGCGCAATGGGATTACCACCACAACTTGGGTCTTTTAGCGCTGCTTGAGTCAATTTTTCCACATCGGCGTTTACTATGCCAAGGTCACTTAAGTTCATTGGTATTTTCAAAGATGCGTTGAACTCTCTGACAAAAGTACAAAAGCCCTTAAAACCATTTTGTATACCAATATAACCCGCAACCTGATCAAAACGCTGACTTATTTCAGATGCATTCAAATCTAAAACAGCCGGCATGCACACAGCATTTGTGGTTCCATGGTGCGTGTTATACATCGCGCCAATAGGATGGCTTAGCGCGTGTATCGCTCCTAGACCTTTCTGAAAGGCTGTAGCCCCCATCATTGCAGCAGACATCATGTGAGATCTAGCCTCAATATCATTAGGATTATTGTAAACTTTTGGTAGATTCTCAATAACCAACCTCATTCCCTCAACGGCTATACCCTGGCTCATCGGATGATAATGAGGCGAACTGAAAGCTTCGACACAATGAGCAAAGGCATCAAGGCCTGTTCCCGCTGTAACGAATGGTGGCATGCCTACAGTTAATTCAGGATCACAAATCACAACACTGGGCAAAACTTTTGGATGAAAAATAATCTTTTTTTCGTGTGATTTTGAATTTGTTATTACACTTGCCCTACCAACTTCTGATCCTGTTCCAGCAGTAGTTGGAACCGCAACAATTGGAGCTATGGCTGCGCTATCGGCACGTGTCCACCAATCACCGATATCCTCAAAATCCCAAATGGGCCTCTTCTGGCCCGCCATGAAAGCAACCATTTTTCCAAGGTCTATACCTGAACCTCCACCAAAAGCGACAACCCCATCGTGGCTTCCTTTTTTGTATGCACTCAGGCCAGCTTCAAGATTGACCTCGTTGGGGTTAGGATCAACCTCACAAAAAACCGGGCCTTCAAAGCCTGAGGATTTCAATATATCCAGTGCAGTTTGGGTAATATCGAGCTGTGCTAATATTTTATCTGTCACAAGCAACGGGTTTTTTATACCCAAAGACAAACAAGCTTCACCTAGTTCTTTGATGCGACCTGGGCCAAATTTTACTGTAGTAGGATAAGACCAATTAGCTTGAAGCGTCATGCTTTTTCAAATCCTCGCATAATCTCGTAATCCGTAACGACACTATCAAATTCTTCCAATTCCCACTCGGCTGCCCGAGCATAATGATTTATCGTCTCGACTCCAAACGCCTGTTTTAGCATCTTCGATGATAAAAGTTGATCTCTCGCATCTCTCAATGTCTTAGGGATCTGGTTTTTTTCATTATCCGAATAAGCATCGCCATCATATGGAGACGGAAGCTTAAGTTTTTCCTCTATTCCCTTAAGTCCTGCAGCCAGCATTGCAGCAGTTGCTAGATATGGGTTCATGTCAGAACCAGGAGTGCGGCACTCTATTCGAATGGACTTACTTCGGTCACCAACAATACGAAATGCTGCTGTACGATTATCAACAGACCAAACCGTGTGGGTAGGAGCAAATGTACCTTTTGCAAATCGTTTATAACTATTTACATATGGAGCCAAGAAAATCGTTATCTCCGAGGCATACTTGAGTAAACCCGCTAGATAATGATCCATTATTTTAGATTTACCCATTGGTGCTTTAGCATCATAAAAAACATTTGAACCATTTCTAAATAAAGATTGATGCACGTGTGACGCGGAGCCAACGCGATTTTTATTCCATTTCGGCAAAAAAGTTGCGGCGTAACCCTGTTGGTGCGCAATTTCTTTAACTCCATGTTTTGCGAGAGTATGGTGATCCGCCGTAGAAAGAACATCAGCATATTTGATATTAAGTTCTTCTTGTCCAGCCTCAGCCTCTCCTTTTGTTCCTTCCACTGGAATACCCATATCCCGAAGATAGTTACGGATTGGCCTCATAACGTGCTCTTCTTTTGAGGTCTGAAAAATATGATAGTCCTCATTGTAATTGGAAATTGGCTTCAATTCACGGAAGCCATTTGCTGCTATTTCATCGTGTGTCCCTTGGAAAAGAAAAAACTCAAGCTCCGTAGCCATGATCGAGCTAAATCCCATTGCCTCAGCTTTTGAGATCTGAGTTTTTAAAACTTCTCTAGGAGAGAAAGGGACTGGCTTATGTGTATTGTGATCCAAGACATCACATAGGCAAATGGCGGTTCCCTCAATCCAAGGCACAGGGCGAAGCGTCCCTAAATCAGGTTTCATCACGTAGTCACCATATCCCGTGGACCAACTTGTTGAGGCATATCCATCAGGAGTTGCCATCTCTAAATCTGTGGCCAATAGATAATTACAACAATGAGTTTCATCCTCTGCCATTTCCAGAAAAGCTTCTGCGTGGAAGCGCTTTCCCATCAAGCGGCCCTGCATGTCTACCATACAGACTAAAACTGTATCGATTTCTTGCTTTGAGATTTTCAATTTTATTTCTTCAAAAGTCATAAAATTTTCCTTGCTGATATCTGACATAAGCGGAAACCCTGAAAAAAATAATTACTCTTTTTTATCAAAGCCACCAAAATTTTTGAACAAATTTGGGTCATTAAAAATATCGTTATATTCATTGGACCGAGTAGCGCCATTTTCATTTTCTTCTTTTTTGTCAGTATCAAAACCACCAAAATCTTTAAATAAGTTTTGATCACCAAAAATATCATTATACCCTTTTGACCTGCTGGCATTCCCTTCGCTTTCGTCAGTCGTTTCAACACCCTCTGCATTCTGCTGCAAAAGTTTCAATTGATCGGCAAAGTTGGATTTCTTAGAGGCTTCTGCTTTTTCAACACACTCAGCACCATACATATTATTTTTTATTAGATGCTGCCATGTAAGCACTGCTAAAATTAAAAGCAGCAGAAATACAAAAATAGATTTAGGGATTTTAAAAAATTTAGGCTGCTCTTCAACAAGCCTGTTACCACTAATTTCACTAAACATTTTAACTTTATTTTCACGGTCCTTTTTTCTTTGGTTAGACCTTCGTGAAATTTCGTATAAAAAAGCGCCTAATAATGTGAGACATATGATTACAAGTGCAAGAGCACTAATAGCCGGGCTTATTCCTAATCTAACTTTTGAGGCTATCACTGTAGTCAGAGTCTGCTCTGATAAAATACTGAAAACCGTTGTATTATAATTTTCGAATGATGCTAAAAAAGCTATTACCGCCGAGGACCCAATGGCTGGCATGAGGTATGGTACTAAAATTTTCAGAAAAACTTGGGACTGGCTTGCACCCAGATCGAGCGCTGCTTCTTCCTGGGTAGTATCGAACCTCTGCAAACGCGCTACAAATATCAAAAAACAGTATGTTGAAATAAAACACGTTTGCCCCAGAATCGTTAAAAATATTCCATTTCTTCCCAACTCTGAAATAAATCCATCGCCTCCCAACGTGGCAATACGATCCCACAATACAACTGTTGATATACCAATAATAACACCAGGAAACAAAACTGGCATAATAGACATAGAGTAGAAAAGGGTGCGCAGTCTGCTATTCACTTGGGTCAATACGATGGCAGCAGCCATTCCAATCGGTACAGATAAAGTAACCACACCGGCCGCGATAATTAAACTCGTTATGATCCCCTCATGTAAAGGTCGGTCTGTAACCAAACCGGCAAGGCGTTGACCATCATAAGCGATCTTACCCTCATTAAACCATCTGAAACTGAAACATTCCCACGGCGTGATCGCTGGGAATTCTGCAGAATTAAAAGCCGTAATACTCATTATGACCAATGGCCCAAAGAGATACAAAAAGAAAATGAGTATATACAAACCTAAAAAAGCTTGAATTGCGAGATTGGGCTTCATCTAACAACCTCACCAATTGTAACTTTAAACAATCGCATCATCAAAAGCACAAATGTAACGGAAACGACAAGCAGTATAATTGAATAGGCTGAACCTCGGGACCAATTATCGTTCATATTAAACCACTGATAAATCAGTTGCGTAAACCAATAGGTATTCGGACTACTTAAAACTACCGGCGTAGCCAATGCCCCAGCCGTCAACATAAAAACCATAGTGCTGCCAGAGGCTATCCCTGCTTTTGCATGCGGAATTACTATGCGCCAGTGTGTTCTTACTGTAGAGGAGCCCAGGTCCTTAGCCGCCTCAAGTTGATTTGTATCAAGTGTCTCTAATGCATTATAAAGAGGAAAAATCATCAACAAGATGTAAGCGTACGTTAAACCAGTATAGAGCGCTATATCTAAAGCGATGAAATTTACTGCTGTACTGATTAAACCCAATTCGAGTAAGATATTGTTAATAACACCCTCTCCTGCAAACAAAATTCTGATGGCAAAGGAGCGCAGCAGCTCGTTTATCCAAAATGGGATAACCAAAGCTAAAACTAATAAGCGAGCTGTATTTGGCGTTGCTAACTTTGCTATGTAAAACGCTATTGGATAACAAAAGCACAGATTAATAATTGTAACGAGCACAGCTGTGATAATCGTATCAAGAAAAACGCCAATATCTACATAGTTATAGGCATCCTTGCTTGTTTCTGACCCATATAAAAAGTGCTTGTAGTGCGTTAAAGTATAGACATCATCTGGACCACCTCTTAGCAACGGTGGCAAATTTGGCCTAAACGACAAATCAAGCATGTATAACTGAGGTATTACGATTAGAAAAACTAACCAAAATATTATCGCAACAAGAAACAATGTGGCTATAACCGGGCCATTTTTCTTATAAAAACTATTCATCATTTAACCTGTTTAATCGAGAGCAAGGGCACCGGTTGGAAGTACAACAGCGTTATCCTGAGAAAAGGAAAGGTAGACATTTTTAGACGGCTCCATTCCAGAAGTATCAGAACTGCTGGAAACACTAAACCTGATATCAACGTCTTCTGCAGATCTCAGAAATATATTCTTAAGGTTTCCCTCAAATTCGATAGTTTTTACCTCTGCCGAAAACGAGTTCTGGGTCCTCTTAGAATTGCCTTTCAAGCTTATAGCTTCTGGCCTTACAAACATTATAACCTCATCTCCAGCTTTGAACTTATAATTTTTTTTGTCTAATCCTAAGCCAGCTTGGCCTATGAAGGATGACCCACCCGTTTGCACTTTAACCTTACCACCTTCAACTTTTTCTACTTTTCCGTAAAAGGCATTGTTTTCTCCAACAAATGTCGCAACAAATGGTGTGCAAGGCGCTTCATAAACGTCATAACAGGATCCAACTTGCTCTAGCTCTCCATCATTCATCACGCCAACTCTATCTGACATAGTGAGAGCTTCTCCCTGATCATGCGTGATATAAATAAAAGTAATGCCAACTCTTTGTTGAATAGCTCTCAACTCAGTTCGCATTTTTTGCCTTAATTTTAGATCTAACGCAGATAACGGTTCATCTAGTAACAAGACTTTTGGCTCCACAGCCAAAGCCCTAGCTATTGCAACTCGTTGCTTTTGACCGCCGGATAACTCATGAACTTTCTTATCGCCCTGTCCGTTCAAAGCCACTAAGTCCAGAAGTTCGTCAGCTCTTTTACGCCTAGATGTCTTGTCATGACCGCGAACCTCAAGTGAAAAAGCAATATTATCTGCAACCGACATTAAAGGGAATAGTGCTAGGTTTTGAAATATCAGTGAGGTCGGCCTTTTATTTGGGCCTATGCCCGACATATCTTGACCGTCAATTAGTACTTTACCCTGTGACGGTTCAAGAAAACCTGAAACCGCTCGTAATAAAGTTGTTTTTCCGCAACCTGAGGGACCAAGAAAACTAAAAAATTCTCCCGCGCCTATTTTTACGTTTACATTTTTAGCTGCATAAAAATTTCCGAAGGCTATGGAAACATTTTGCAACTCAACTTCAGCGCTCATATGTTTTTACCTCAAAAGTGCAAAATTTATTTCAGGTGAAAATAAATACAAACGAGCGCCTAAGATATCTTAAGCGCTCGTTTTTATATCATATATTATGCAGTTTCAAACTTGTTAGCATACTCTGCACGAGCATCTGCAAACCAAGGTGGCTCAGGTGGCCAAGCATTAAGTTTAGACGCTGTATCACCAGGATAGATCGCCATTGAAATCGCCTTTGTCTCATCTGTGTAGTGATCAGAGGCACCAATAACTGCTGAGTTGTAGCCAATTTCATTAATAGTCTTTCCACCAACTTCTGGTGTGAAGCTATAATTAATCAATTCATATGCTTCATCGATATTCTCAGCTTTTGCTGATAAAGTAATGCCATCAACCCAAGCTAATGCACCTTCGTCGGTGGTTTGGTAAGCAACGGGCTCACCTGCTTTCATCATCGCAACAATTGGACCATCCCAAGTTTGACCAACGACTACACCGTCAGAAGTAAAGCCTTGCTTTTGCGGGTCTGCACCTGACCAAAACTTAACAAGATTGCCTTTTTTGGAAATACAATACTCTGTTATAGTTTCCCAGTTCTTGCGCATTGTATCTTCATCTTTATAAGAGGACCAGAAATCCATCTTGCCTTGATGATGCATCCAGATACCACAACCAGTCATCATAGAGTAAGTACGGCCCATCATAAAAGCGCCGCTTATACCAGGATTAGGCTCCCAAAGATCACCAAAGCTAGGTAGGCCGTCTGGTGTCCATTTATCAGTGCGCCAGGAAATTGACTCTGTTCCCCACAATTGAGGTACCCAGTGAGAACCTTTCCCACCAAAGTTCCAGTCTCTTTCGCCAACAGCTACCATACCTGGGTTAACATTTCCGATATTGGTAATTTTATTCATATCAAAAGGCGCCAACACACCAAGATTTTCCCACTGTAAGGCTCTCATATTGGTCGGGCTGGCCAAATCAAAACCTGCGCCACCACCTGCTTTCATTTTGGCTATAATCTCACCATTATCACCAATTTTTGTATGATTTACAGTAATACCAGTTTTTGCCTTAAAATCTGCAAGTATTGAGTCAGGTAGATATTCACCCCACATCAATACGTTTAATTCACCACTCGTCGCAGCAAATGCATTCTTGACAAACATAGGAGCCGTAGGCGTCAAAGCGGCTAGCGCTGCACCTCTTTTTAGTAAAGCCCTACGGTTAAAGTTTTTTGCAGCCATTCCAACTGACTGCGTTGAGTTTTTCTTTTCTTTCATGGTTTCCCCCTTGGAATTGAATAAACGAGACTCTCCCGAGAGTGTGCGGCTGAATGTATTAAAAATCAATAAAAATATAGAACGCACATATTTTGTTAATTATTGTTCATCAAATGTTGATATGAATTAAAATCTAGATAATCCTTAGTTATTATATTCGGGTGAAATAATAATGGCTCATTCACTTTTAACGACCGTAATCGGATCATTTCCTAAACCAGGTTATCTCCCAATTGAAGACTGGTTTGATGCTGCCAGAAATGAAGGCGCGATGAATTCCGAGCGCGTAACAGAAAACTTCACTAAATACCAAGAAAATACGAAAGAAAGTGACGAACAACTTTTCATCAAAGCCGCTGAAGAAGTGATCAGTTTACAAATTAATTCTGGAATAGATATACCCACAGACGGTGAAGTGCGTCGCGAAAATTATGTACACTATCATTGTAGATACCTAAGTGGTTTTGATTTTAAAAATCTTGAGCGTAGGGTCTTCAGGGATGGCGCATATGACTCACACCTGCCAGCTATTAGGAAAAAAATAGAGCACACCAATGTGGGCTATGCGGCCAATGACTACATAAGCAGCCAAAAAGTTTCTCCAGTTCCGATAAAATTTACGCTACCGGGACCACTTACTATTATGGATACAACGGCCGATTGTTATTATGATGACCGCCCAAAACTCAATAGAGACCTGGCTGATACAATCAACAAAGAAATACTGAGACTAGTGGAGGCAGGCTGCCGATATATTCAGGTTGATGAACCTCTTTTTGCTCGTCAAGTGAATGACGCATCATCCTTTGGTATGGAAGGTATTGAGAGATGTTTTCACGGTGTGCCAAAAGATGTGACAAAGATCATGCATATGTGTTGTGGTTATCCAGATCATTTGGATGACGAAGATTACAAAAAGGCTGACCCAGGCAGTTACCATCAGTTAGCTAGAGAGGTTGATGATTTGGATATTGATGAGGTATCAATTGAGGACGCTCATTGCCAAAATAATCTCAATTTATTGGAAAAATTTGAGAAAAAATCAGTCATCTTTGGAGCAGTTGCAATCGCTTCAAGCCGAATTGAAACAGAGGATGAAATCATAAACAGAATTAATTCGGCGCTTAATCATATCGATAGAAATAGACTAGTCATTGCTCCTGATTGTGGTCTCGGCTTATTAACTCCAGAGTTAGCGGTGGCAAAATTAAGTATGATGTGCTCTGCGGTTAAAAAAATTTAAAATTAGCATTCACAAAGTAACCCAATAAATCTTTAAGTTTCATTTGGTGCTTACAAATATTTGTGTTTAATTTATCACAACAGAACCGGAGAAAAGTCATGGCAACAAAAAATTCTATACTTCTAGGAACGCTTGGAAAATATTCTGACCGGTTTCATACTTACCAACCCGAAAAGAGCTTTAGTGAACGCTTGGAAGTTGCAAAGTCCATTCCCAGAACTGATGGTGTCGAGCCCGTTTATCCTCAAGATTTAGGACACAATGGAGAGAATGTACAAATTTTGAAAGATAGTGGGCATAAGGTTTCTGCTATTAATGTGAATTTAAAAGGCGAAGATATATTTAGAGCCGGTTCGTTCACAAACCCAGACGCTTCAATAAGAAAAAAATCGGTTGAGTATATGAAAAAAGCTATTGATATTTCGACTGAATTTAACGCAAATATGATTTCAGTTTGTCCATTAATCGATGGAAGTGATCATCCATTCCACGTCGATCATATGAAACAATGGCACTGGGCCATCGAAGCATTTCAAGAAGTGTCAAACTATAATAGTGATGTGAAAATTTCTATTGAGTACAAGGCCTACGAAGTGCGAAATAGAATTATTTTGCCATCAATGGGCAAAACACTGCACTTTTGTGACAGGGTGGGATCGAAAAATCTTGGTGTAACGATGGATTTGGGTCACGCATTAATTGAGCAGGAAAGCCCAGCCGCAGAAATGGCGGCCGCACATGATGCAGGACGTCTTTTCTATATTCACTTTAATGACAACAATCGACAGGCTGATTGGGACATGCCCGTTGGATCGGTAAATCTATGGGAAACGCTAGAAGCAATATATTTTATGGATAAAATTGGCTATGATGGCTGGATTGCATATGATGTCTTCACAAGAGCAGGAAAAGGAAGCGACGCAATATCGCATACTTTTGAGACCATGGAGGATCTAAGGTCTCTGATTGCAAAAATTGGAGATACAAAAATTCAAGAACTCTCAGAAAGTGGTGATAGCGCATATGTTGCGAAGGAACTCATTAAGAATTTGTTATGAAGTTGGGGCTGGGATCATATTCTTACCGATGGTCCATTGGCCATAAAGATCGAGTACCACAAAGACCTTTAACCTGTCTGGAGTTGCTTGAGATAACATCTCAGCTTGGCTTGGATGTTTTGCAGATTGCAGATAATATGCCCATCCACACTATAGCAAGCGAAACTCTTGAAGACCTTTCTAAGTCGGCAAATAACTTAGGTATTAATCTCGAAATAGGTTTGCAATCTTTTTCACCAGAAACCACTAAGGAATATTTACAAATTGCTGAACGCCTAAACGCAAGAATATTAAGAATAGCTTTAGACGGCAATGACGTTCAGACTTCAGATGATGACATCGCTAAAGAATTTAAAAAAATTCTTCCAATAGCAGAGAAAATAAAATGTAAAATCGCCATAGAAAATCATTTCGCTTTCCCCTCAACAAGAATGGCAAACATAATCAAACTTGTTGATCATGAATATCTAGGAGCATGCTTAGATGTCGCTAACTCTATCTGTGCTGGGGAATGGCCCGATGAAACCATAGACTGCCTGGCAGAACATACCATCAACTTACACATTAAAGACTATCAATTTAAGTTAGATCCATATGGTGTAGGTTTTTGCATCGAAGGCGCGCCCATGGGTGATGGCCTCACAAATATTCAAAGTCTTTTATCAAAGTTTATAGATACGGAAATTAGCGCCATTTACGAACACTGGTTGCCGTGGCCGGGAAACTTTGAGGATGCCAAAAAGAATGAAGATAAATGGACGGGTGAAAGCATAGTTTATTTAAAAAGCCTAACTTCTGAATTAATCCAAAATCAATAATCTGAGGAGCCCATATGTCTTATACTGGTAGATGTTACTGCGGTGATTTAAAATATGAATTTTATGAACCAATACACTCTCAACTTTTATGTTATTGCAGAGAATGTAGGTATTTATCCGGAGGGGAAGCCAACGCCTCTATCGTAATATCTGAAAATAGTTTTCGCTTTACAAAAGGTATGCCTAAAACTTTTCAGAGGGGCGATTTAGAAAAGCCGCGCATACGTTATTTCTGTGGAAATTGTGGTACTCATATTTGCGTTAAAAGCCCTCCACGTCCAGGAATGTTAGTCTTGAAAATTGGAACATTGGACGATCATTCATGGTTTAGTCCACAGTCAGCAATTTATTGCATAGACAAACAGTCTTATCAGCACATACCACAAGAGATCCCAAATTTTGAGCGAGTGCCAAAAGCATAGCCCTAGAATGAATTCCAAAAGCTCAATATTTCAAGCCAAAAGTATCAGTGACATATACATAAATATAAGTCATTTCTTAGATCATTTTATGATGCTGATATTCGCCAAGGCAGCATATGACGCTGGAAAATACTTTGGGTTTACTTACGATGAAATAATCGCCTATGGCGCTGTTGGATTTTTATTTTTTGGGGCTTTTGCCCCACTGGCAGCTCATCTATCAGATAAAATCTCAAGATCATTTTTAATGATTGTTTATCACTTTGGAATTGGAATTTCTTCTATACTAGCTGCACTGTCAGCAAATATTTGGCTCTTTGCATTAAGTTTATCTTTAATTGGCATCTTTGCTGCAATTTACCACCCAGTTGGCGTTGCAATGCTTTTAGCAAAAAACAAAAATAACGGTCTTCGAATTGGGATAAATGGCGTTTTTGGCAACATGGGCGTTGCTGCAGCTCCGCTTATTACGGGTTTTATATTATTTTATGGAAACTGGAGATTGTGTTTTTTATTACCAGGCGTTTTCTGCATCTTATACGGACTTAAGTTTTTATATGCGCTAAAGATGGAGCGGGGCAGTAAAACGGCTACCAAAGAAAACTTGGATCAGCCCTTCGCTAGAAACTGGCTGAGGGCGTTAAGTTCAATCGGTTTATCAACTCTGAGCGCTGGATTTATTTTTGGAACAATGACTTTTATTATTCCAAGATATTTTGAAACTTCTCTGTCAAGTATTTCAACATCAGTGGCAATTACAGGTTTACTTGCTGGGGTTGTCTACGCCATTGCGTCATTTTCACAAATTTTTGTAGGGAAAATGACTGATAAATTTTCACCAAAACTAATCCTGCTGGTAATTTCTGTTGGGCAGGTTTTTTTTATTTATTTCTCATCTGTCTTTGAAAATTGGTCGCTGTTTTTTATGTCACTTTTTGCAATGGCGTTTGTGTTTGGGCAGGTACCCATTAATGATATTATTTTATCTCGATACGTTCCTGACAGGAAACGCGCAAAAATTTTAAGCATTAAATATGTCCTCAATCTTTCTGCTGGTGCTAGCGTGCTGCCAATCTGTAGCCTTATGATGCAGAATGGTTTTGAGATGAGTCAAATATTTAAATTGATGAGTTTTTTCGCAGTTTTTATTTTTTTAGCTGCAATGCTCTTACCTAATCAGGCTACATCTGAAAGATTAGATCTAACCACTAGCTAATCTAATGTTGATTATATCTGTGTAGTATTAAAACTTGTTCTGCTAGATCGCGAACCTCTATTCTTAACAGACCTTCCAATGGAACATCACGAATAGAAGTCAGCAGACTTTCTTTCGGCATTGTTTTCCTTTGCCACGATAGTGACTTCAAAAGATCTATAGCTGCTACAGGCAAACTTGCAGGAATGGGGCGTCCACTGAGTAAGGCCCAAAAGCCAGTCCATAATCTAGAAACTGTCCAGGGATTATATCCGCCACCGCCTGTCAGAATTACTCGGTGGGAAAGTCCCAAAAGTACACCCAGCACTTTGTACAAAACTTGGTTAGAAAGGGATAGCCGTGACATGGGATCATCTTTCAGTGCATCTGCACCACCTTGAATGATTAATGCTTCCGGCTGAAACCTTTCCAGCAAAGGAAATACTAAATTTTCGAATACAAACATATATTCTGTATCATTGCACTGACTGGGAAGAGGTATATTAAGAAATCTATCGACCAGATTTTCTTCTATGCCTCCAGTAAATGGCCATCTTTTCTCTTCGTGAGCTGAAACTATGAATAAATTTTCGTCTTCTGGAAATGCAGCCGTTACGCCATCGCAATGGTGCGCGTCTAAATCGATGTAAGCAACTCTTTGTATTCCAAGCTCACGAAGACGGTTAATTGCGAAAGCTAAATCATTTAGAAAACAAAACCCATTTGCATAACCTGCCATGCCGTGGTGCAGTCCACCACCTAATGAATAGGCACGACCTCCATCAGCAACTAGATCAGCCGCCAATAATGAACTTCCCACAGAAGTTGCAGGTCTCTTAAACATCTCAGGGAAAACTGGGTTCGAGAGCGAACCAATGTTATAGGTCTTCGCGTCTATTTCAGAAATTTCTTGAGACGCCTCAGTTTTTTTTAAAACGGAAATATATTCTGGAGTGTGAAATCTCTGAAGCAACTCAGGCTTAGCGCAGGGGCCAGTCTGATATTCTTCTTTATCACAAATACCAATGGCTCTTATTAAATCCAAAACTGCAGATACCCGGGGAATAGAGAGCGGATGCTTCCCTCCAAATTGAGAGTTACGGTAAATTTCTGAACCTATGAGAACAGCTTTTGACAAATGTAATACTTCCAGTGGCTCTATATTGTAGATTTAGAAGCCCATGGTCATTTTTCAAAAATAGTCTTCATTAAATACATATACGCCACAATCACTGGTCCTATCATAATTGCAAAGATCAGCGTGCCTACACCAGCTGTTCCCCCCAAAGACCACCCAATAATTACAACTGAAACTTCTAATACGTTCCTAACATATGCCATTGGAATTCCAGTTTTTCGACTAAGGCCCGTCATAAGACCGTCGCGAGGCCCTGGGCCTAAGTTGGCGATCAAATAAATACTCCCCCCAATTCCTATAACCAAAATTCCCACAAAGACTTGAAGAAGTTTAAGGGAAATATCTGTTTGATATGGTATGTATGGCAAAGTCATTTCGATAACTGCAGCAACGACAAAGAAGTTTATAAAAGTTCCGATACCTGGTTTTTCCTTTAGTGGTATCCAAAAAAGTAAAACACCAAAACTTACAACTATAATTGAGAGACCTATTCCTATTTCAAATTGAATTGCTAAACCTTGGGCCAAAACCATCCACGGGCTAACACCAAAATTTGAGCCAAATAATATCGCATGACCAAAACCAAAAATCGATAAACCAATAAATAGAAATAGAGCCGATAATAAAGGCGGCTTAATTGATAACGGTTTTGGAGCACTCCAAAATAAACTTGGAACACTTGTTAATGAAAATATTTTTGAGATGGATTTCACCTGCGCAAGCTAGAAGTCTTTTAAGACTTTTGCAATGTAGATTCAGTGTAAGATATTGTGCCAGATCAAAAAATTTAAAAGCTATCCTCCCTCTGTAAACCTATCTATAAACTAAAATATCATGGCTAAGAAAAAAAATGAATTAAGATCCGCTAGGTGGTTTGCTCCAGATGACTTAAGGTCGATGGGTCATAGATCTCGTGCGATGCAAATGGGCCTTGATCAAGAAGATTGGGAAGGCAAACCCATCATTGCCATTATCAATACTTGGTCAGACTTATCTCCGTGCCATCATCATTTAAGAGACCGAGCTGAATTTGTTAAAAAAGGTATTTATCAAGCTGGTGGAATGCCTGTTGAAATGCCAGTCCATTCTTTTTCCGAACAATTTCTCAAGCCTACTTCAATGCTGTATCGAAACATGGGCGCTTTTGAGGTTGAAGAGACCTTGCGCTCTCATCCTATTGATGGCGCAGTCCTCATGGGAGGCTGTGACAAATCAACACCTGCTTTAATCATGGGCGCAACCAGCATGGGCTTACCTTTTATCTACATGCCTGCAGGAGCAATGTTGCGAGGCAACTATGCAGGTGAAAGGCTAGGGTCTGGTACTGATGTATGGAAGTATTGGGATGAACGCAGGGCTGGAAATATTTCGAGGGAACAATGGGATGGGGTGCAGGGCGGCATAGCCCGCAGTTATGGTACATGCATGACAATGGGAACTGCGTCGACAATGATGAGCATTGCCGATGGCTGGGGCTTAACATTGCCAGGGGCTTCTTCGATCCCCGCACCTGACGCGAGCCACAAACGTATGGCCACCGATTGTGGTCGTCGAATTGTAGAAATGATTTGGGAAGACCTTACTCCGAACGAGATTATAAATGAGGCCAGCACAAGAAATGCCGTCACAGTAGCCATGGCAACCGGCTGTTCAACGAATGCGATTATTCATTTAATCGCGATGGCTCGCCGTGCTGGCGTTAATCTGATGTTAGATCAGCTAGATGAAATCGGCCGAACAACACCCGTCATCGCCAATATCCGACCATCGGGAAAAGACTACTTGATGGAAGACTTTTTTTACGCTGGGGGTTTGCGTGCCCTTATGGTTGAGCTGGGAGATAAACTTGATCTGAGCGTCAAAACAGTTACGGGAAAAACACTGGGCGAGTGTATCCAAGGATCAGAGAATTTTAATACTGACGTTATCCGAACTCTTAATAATCCAGTTTACCACGAGGGATCACTGGCTGTCTTAAAAGGTAACCTCGCACCAAATGGGGCTGTAATAAAGCCAGCAGCGATGGACCCCAAATTTCAAAAACATAGGGGACCAGCCATCGTTGCTGATAGCTATGCTGAATTAAAAGAAATTATAAATGATGAAGATTATCCCATAACAGCAGATCATATTTTAGTTTTAAGAAATGCTGGCCCAAAAGGCGGGCCAGGTATGCCAGAGTGGGGCATGATTCCAATGCCCAAAGCGCTCCTCAAACAAGGGCATAGAGACATGATCCGGCTGTCTGACGCCAGAATGTCAGGAACATCTTACGGCGCATGCATTCTACACGTCGCACCTGAAGCCTTTATTGGAGGGCCTCTAGCACTAATTAAAACCGGCGATATTATTCGGGTAGATATTCCTAACCGTAAACTTGAAGTTGATGTTTCAGAAAGTGAAATGAAGAAGCGTAAGAAGGAATGGGTTGAGCCTAAACCTCGATACGAACGTGGCTACGGGTATATGTATTCAAAACATATTGAACAGGCTGACAAGGGTTGCGATTTCGATTTTCTACGTACTGACTTTGGAGTTGCCGTTGAGGAGCCAGATATAAACTAACTAATGTTTGTTTCTAAATTTTCATAAGCTTCTGGTATAAACCTTGGAGAACAGTGACAATAAAACTCTAAGTCTTCAGAATTGCTCAAATTGGTAATTCTTTGAGGCGTATTAGCTGGGATAATAACACTATCCCCAACGGAAACCTCAACTTCTTTTTCGCCCACAATAACCAAACCTGTACCCTTCCGAATAATATAAATTTCCTTTGTATTTCTAAGGCGGTGCAATTGGGTTGTTACGGAAGGTTTAACTCGCGCAATAGCCAACGAAAACTCTTCGACCTTCTCGCTATTTAGGCACTCAGTTATAAAACATCTCTCGTCAGTCCAAAATTCAGAAGAACTTATTTCATCTCTAGGTAACTTCAATCAGCCATTCCTTCTCAATTAGCTTTACCAGCTAGGCACACATTCCATACCACCATCTACAACCAAATTTGCACCCGTAATAAAGCTTGCAGCGTCGCTGACCAAAAACAAGGCAGCATTTGCAATATCGTTACCAGCACCTAATCGCTTTAGAGGAGCCTTTTCTAACCAGCTTTTAACACCTTGGGGCCAGTCTTTGTCTAAATTTTGCCTATCAATTAATCCGGGACAAATAGAATTTACACGGATATTTTTAGATCCAAGCTCAAGAGCAGAGGCTTTAGTAAAATTAATAAGGCCCGCTTTAGAGGATGCATAGTGGCTGTGATTTGGGGCAGGTGTCAGCCCCTCTATAGAACAGATATTCAAAATCGAACCACCTTTTTCAGAATATTCAGCAAAATATCGCGTCATCATAATCGGAATCTGCAGATTAATTTCCAACATTTGACTGATATCAGAAGACGACATATCGGCTAATGCGCATACAGGTTGAATGGCTGCATTGTTAACCAAAATATCAATTGGTTTGTTATCTTTTTTTATTTTTTCAAATATTGAGCGGCAAGAATTTGGATCTGAGAAATCCCCAAGAGCTATTGAGACCCCTTGGGTTGTGAGTTTTGCTAATTTCATTTTAGCTTCTTCGACTTCAGCGCTATCGCTTCTAGCGTGCAGAATAATTTCAGCCCCAGCTTGAACTAATCTTTTTGCGATAGCAAATCCGATACCGCTTTTGGAACCCGTAACAAGCGCCCGCTTTCCCGTAAGCTCAGTCAATTAAACAAACTCCTAAATTGTTATAAAACTTTCATTCAATATTTTTAGGTCCATGCCTGTAACAGTTCTGGCAAAATAGATTTAATCTTTTTTCCGGCTACACTGGCATACTCTAACACTTCTTCAATTGTATCTGGTTGCTGCTCTGACCCACCATCAGCCTTGTTAGTAATTGCTGATAGACCGGCAATCTCAAAGCCAGCCTGTTTTGCTGCAATCACTTCCATTACTGTAGACATACCAACCGCATCTGCTCCACTCCCCTTTAGAAAACGTCGCTCTGCCGAAGTCTCCAAAGAAGGCCCCATTATACCAGCGTAAATTCCCTTGCTCAATTTGATACCAGCATTTTTAAAGCATTTAGAAACTATTCCCTGTACTTTCTTATCATAGACATCGGACATATCTGGAAAGCGTAATCCTAGTTCATCGTCATGTGGGCCAATAAGTGGGTTTTGGCCAGTGAAATTTATATGATCGGTAAGCATCATAATACTTCCAGGTTGAAAACTTGTATTCAAAGCACCAGCGGCGTTTGTTACAATCATCTTTTTTACACCTAAGCTTTTTGCAACCCTTATTGGAAATGCTATCTCATAGGCTTTCCACCCCTCATATAGATGAAATCTACCCTGCATAACTAGTACAGGCCTTCCATTGAAATTCCCCGATACTAAATTTCCTGCATGGGACGGCGCAGTGGAAAAAGGAAATTCTGGAATCTCTTTATAAGAGATTTCTGCCTCCTTTGAGATTTCATTCGTTACATCACCCAAACCAGATCCTAAAATTAATAGAACTTCGGGACTCTGACTTATTCGTTGACCAATAAATTCGGCAGCAAGTTCTATTTTTTTTACAATATTATTTTCCATTTGAGGTTCTTTCTTACTCAAGGCTAGCTTTGATAGATGGGGCTAATTGACGAACCTCTGCGTGAATTTTTTCGATATCAAGACCGCAGATTTTTTTATTTTCTACAACATGTTTTCCAGAAACAAATACATCTGTAACGTCCGAACGTCCTGCACCAAAAACAAGATGAGTAATTGGGTCGAAAAGAGGAACAGAATGAGAATTATTAATGTCTAAAAGAATAAAATCTGCATTTTTGCCTATTTCTAGGCTACCAAGTGTGTCCGATTTACCTAATGCCTTCGCACCACTAATGGTTGCCATGTGAAGTACCTGCTCAGCAGTTAAAGCATCAGCCTCCATGTTTAAGCCTTTTGCTAAACCGCAGGTTAATCGCATTGCCAACCACATATCTAAGTCATTTCCACTGATTGCCCCATCTGTACCAATTGTAAGATTTATTCCTGCTCTATACATTTCTTTAACTGGAGCGATACCTGACCCTAACTTGAGGTTTGACATTGGGTTAAGGACTACATTTGTCTTACTCTTGGCTAACAGTGAAATTTCTGTTTCGTCTAGATGTACACAATGGGCAAGTACTGAAGTTTCACCCAACAATTTGTACTTGTCTAAATGCCGTATGACCGAGTTATTATAACGTGTCTTTATATCATTTTGCTCGGCTTGGGTTTCTGCAGCATGAGTACAAAATAATATCCCATATTCATCTGCAATGCTTTTGGCCTCACTCAAATTTTGTGGGGAAACAGTGTAACTACCATGCGGCAAGATAGCGGGAATTACACTGTCATCGGATGAGTGGCTTTTATAAAAGTTTTGGGCCTCTGAGACATAATTTTCATGGGAGCGCCCACCTATTCCTGGCAAATCAAAAAAGATACCACCAGTGGATATTCGCATGCCTAAATCTTTTGCAGCTCTAACAGTTTCATCTGGATACCAAAACATATCCATTACAGTTGTCGATCCGCTCAAAAGATTTTCCGCTAAACCTAATACAGAACCAAGGTAAGTAGTTTCAGGAGTAAGTATGGCTTTTTCAGCTATCCAAACACGTCCTAACCATTCTTCAAGAGGAAGGTTCTCAACCAGCCCTCTGAACAAACTATCGGCAGCATGACAGTGCATATTTATTAAACCCGGCATCACTATATTGCCATTTGCTCCAATTATTTTTTTTGCAGTAAGCTTTTTTGCAGCTGATGTGTTAGAGCGTTCTAAAGCTGTTATCTTGCCGTTATTAACAGCCATGACACCATTTTCGATAATAGAATGGTTTCCGTCACATGTGATAATTAAGGCATCTGTAATTAAAATATCATCCATTATCATATCCTCTCATACCTGGTAGATCTTTAATCCGCCTAATTGATAAAAAAGAGCTATGTTTGCTAAATAATTCTCATCTTTTGTAGAATATGCTACCCTTGCTTCGGTGTCGTTATAACCCTTTCGCAGCATAGATTTTTATTGTCTCTTATTAACGCAAAGAAGCTTCAATATTACCACCATCTACCGTCATTACATGTCCAGTTGTTCGTTCGGCTTGGGCGAGTGAAACAAAAGCTTCCGCTACATGACTTGCTTTGACTTCTGCATTTAGTAAGTTACCAGCCATATAACTATCTTCAGAAACACCTCGGGCATTTGCTCGTTCAGCTATAAAATTATCTGTAAGCAAGCCTGACCTTATCCTGTCAGCATTAACCCCATTAACTCGGATACTATCTGCTCCCAGCTCCAGCGCAAGCTGTCTCATCATAAAAAAAGTTGTTGCCTTTGGCATCCCGTATGCACCAAAATTTTTACCAGGATTTACAGCTTGTTTCGATATATTAAACAAGATCTGACCACCTCTGGATTGCAACTTCATCAAGTTTGCTGCTTCTTTTGCAAACTCGTAATGAGAAAAGAAGTTCAACTCAAAAGCTTTCCTGACGGAAGAGCTAGTCATATCTATCATTGACCCCGACTGCGCTGATCCTGCGTTAGAGACTAGTATATCAAGACCTCCGTACGCCTCTATAACAGATGTAATTGCCTCTGTTGCTGCCTTTGGATTTGTTACATCCAGCGCTTTTCCAAAATGGCCTTTGCCCAATTTTGCTATAGCAGCGTTCAAATTTTCTTGGTTTAGATCAATCAAAAAACATTGTGCTCCTAATGACGCAAATGCCTTTGCCGTTTCAAACCCAATTGTTCCTGATCCTCCAGTTACCATTACCACTTTTCCCTGAAACGCCGGCGCTTTCCCTTTGCCAAGTTTGGCTTGTTCTAATGACCAATATTCACAATCAAATAAATCTTTTTCGGAGATAGGATAAAACCCACCCGCATCCTCACCGACTGACCTCACACGAGCATTCTGCACAACAAGATCGCCCGCTATACTGGCTGCTTTAAAATTTGAGCCGAGACCTAAAAGACCCACACCTTCCATCCATATTGTTTTAGGGTCTGGTGGAAGAATAGTTTTAGGTTGGGCCGCTTTAGCAGCCTGGCGCTCAAACATTGCCTCATATTCGTTTTCATAGTCCTTAAGCGCTTCTTTAATCGCAGAACTTCCCTGCTCCCATACTGACTTTCGTAAAACTAGTGGGCGACCCTTAATCCTTATAACATGATCTGGTGATGCAGTTCCCCGCTCAGATAAACTGTCCAAATCAGCTCTCTTTAGAAATTCAATTTCTTCTGGGCCATTTCTTACATCGATAATTGGCATAGCAGCATTAGGCCCAATCATTTCAGCTATGAGACCCCTTATCACTGGTAAGACTTTATGAGATGTATGGCTAGCTTTGACATTAAGAGCAGTCGGCTTTTTCAAGTTAAAATAGTCTGCAACAGTTTGTGTATGTGATATTATTTGATTGTAGCTTTCTTCAGCTGTCTCACCAAAAGCAAAATGTCCATGACCCAGCAGCATTAAACCTTCAACGCTAGGATCTTGATCATAAACTTCAGCCGCTTTTTTTGCCAAAGCGAAGCCAGGCATTATATAGGGAACTATTCCTAACCTTGAGCCAAAAATTTCTTTACACACTTCTTCGGCATTCGGAAGGTTTGCAAGGATTAAAAATGGTGTAGCATGGGTATGATCGACAAATTTATGCGGAAGAAAAGCATGTAATAATGTTTCGACCGAAGGATTTGGTGCCGAACTGTCCAGCAAATTAGCCCTTTGAGCGTTGACCATATCTTCATCAGATAGTTTATCTAGATTTCGTAACTCTCTCAACGGGTCCAACCAAAGGCCAGGTAGCCCAGGTGCTTGTATCGTATCTAAGTCCCAGCCTGATCCCTTAACATGTATTACTTGTTTAGTATTTCCAAAAAGATCTTTCCGTTCAACTTTAACGGAGGTATTACCACCACCATGCATAACAAGATCAGGATTTTGTCCAATTATTCTTGATGTGTAAACTCGAAGCGCGAGCTCTTGATCAGCAACATCTTTGCCTACTTGATCAACATAAGATTTAGCTTCGCTAGATTTATAATTATTTTTGATCATATTTTCAAAATCCTGCTAAATCTGGGAACATTTTTGCTAAAGCTTTTTCAGAAGCATCAGAAACACCCCGCTCAGTTATTAATCCTGTAACCAATCTGTTTGGGGTAACATCAAAAGCTGGATTTCCTCCAGAAACACCCTCTGAAGTAACCCTTATTTCTTCAATACTATTTTTTTCGTGGTGTCCAAAAATATGGGTTACCTCCCGAGCCGCTCGCTCTTCAATTGGAATATCTGCTACGCCATCACTTATTGTCCAATCTATTGTGGGTGAAGGCAAAGCTACATAAAATGGAACATTATTATCATGAGCTGCTAGTGCCTTGAGATACGTGCCAATTTTGTTACAGACATCACCTTGGGCAGTGGTTCGATCAGTACCCACAATAACCATATCAACAAGGCCCTTTTGCATAAGGTGCCCACCAGCATTATCTGTGATGTAAGTATTACTAATGCCATGGCTCTCAAGCTCCCAGGCGGTCATTGCTCCTTGATTTCTTGGCCTTGTTTCATCAACCCAAACATGAATAGGAATGCCTGCCTCGTGTGCATGATACATTGGTGAAGTAGCTGTGCCCCAGTCTACTGTTGCCGGCCATCCAGCATTGCAATGTGTTAACATCCTAACGGGTTCCCCTGCCGGTTTATTAGATGCTATTTTTTTAACAATCTCTAATCCGTGCTCACCTATCTTTTTATTTATACCAACATCTTCTTCTGCCATCAGATGGGCAAGTTCCAATGCTTTTGAAGCACGCTCTTCCTGAGACACTTGACCCAGTGCCCTTAGAAGTCGATCCAGAGCCCACTTTAGGTTGATTGCTGTTGGACGAGTCTCTATCAAAGAATCATAGGTGTTTTTCAAACCAGAGTCTGAAGCATCACTACTTAAAGATATTGCTACACCATAGGCAGCAGTAGCGCCTATGAGAGGTGCGCCCCTTACCCACATATCACGAATTGCTACAGCAAATTCATCTAAATTTGTCAGAGCGACTATTCTAAAATCATGAGGTAGCCATCTTTGATCTATAATTTTTACCTGACAATCCTTATGATCATACCAGATTGATCGATAGTGAGTTCCTTGAACCTTCATAGGTAATTCTCCGAATTGAACTTTTTTGCCAGGCTAGTAAGCGCACTAGCATTTTTTATCGAATTATTATTTAAGATTAACTCGCGTCCCATCATTAAATTTCTAGCTTCGAGCTGGGACCTTTTCTTAGTATCACTAATTTCCTCAAAATCCGCATTGTGAGCAAGTGATAAGACACGCCTATGCATTTCAATACCACATATAGCAACAGCATCTTGCCATATGTGTTCAAGCATTTTGTTGAGTGCAAAGTCTGAGCTATCTCCCTGATCTTCAAACAGTGATCTAGGGAACAAAATACCTGCTCTTTCAGAATTCCATAGTTTTTTAAACTCCTGCTGAAATGTCTTAAAAGTCTCTTCGATAACTTTCAAAATCCAATTTTGATATTCTAACAATTTTTCACTATCGCGATGCCCTGGTTGACTGAAATATGCCATTAAGTAATTTGAAATTAGCATTCCAATATCAAAGCCCATTGGACCGTAGAAGCCAAATTCGGGATCTATAACTTTTGTTTCATTATCTGTGCACATCACTGAACCAGAATGTAAGTCACCATGACACAAGGTCTCTGTATTCGATGTAAACTTCATAAGCATTTTCTGAGCTTCACTTTTCATTTTTACATCTGATCTTAGTGTTTTAACAACCGGATCTAGCCCTTCTGTATGATGGTTCATTTCTGCTTCAAAATAAGGCTCCGTAAAAACGAGGCTTTCGGTGATTGCCATTAGCGCAAGGTTACCCTGAAACATTGCTGTATCACTTTTTTTATCGGCTGTTTGGAGCGATAAATCGGAACCTCTAAATGCATTACGCGCACAAAATTCTCCAAGCCTTTGCGCTAATCCGTTTACATATTCCCCAGCAATTAATTTTTTTCTTAAAATGATATGCGGCAAGAGCATTTCCATAGCGATGATGGCTTGTTCCTTATCAAAATAGTATATTGCCGGCACGCTTCCCGGATCACGCTTGGCTTGTCTTACTAAAACCTCATGCTCATAGAACGAGCGGCTTAAGGGCAATGGCCAGCTATCTCCTACTAACCTCACATAAGGAAGGGCCTGCTTTATAATTATATTTCCTGATTCACTTGAAACCGTGTAGACAAGATTTAAGTTCCCATCACCCACTTCATCAATCTTCCATTTGCTTGTATCATCACCTACTACTTTACAGATAGCATCAACTGACCCTAATCTATCGGCAAGCGTTTCGATTGTAAGAGGCTCATACTTTTCCGAAGACATACAATCGCTCCTCCTCATTTAAATTTTTAATTAAAATTGAACATAAACAAGCAATGGCATGAATTGACTTTTGTCAATAGTGTTGACAGTCCAAGAGCTTAGGTTAAGCTTTCCCTTGGGAGAGGGAAATGTCGAATACTGCTTGCCAAATTTCTGGTATTGTAAAATCATTTGGGCCGAACAAAGTCCTTAAGGAAATCAATTTAGATTTGCCTGCCGGCATGATTACTGTACTCATGGGCGCAAATGGTGCAGGAAAATCAACTTTAGTTAAAATATTATGTGGTGTGCATCAAGCAGATGCTGGATCTGTTTATCTTTTGGGAGAAAGGTTCGAGCCAGTTTCACCAGCTGATGCGTTTAAATCTGGAGTAGTGACTGTTCATCAGTCAATAAATAACGGTGTGATCCCTGATTTGGATGTAGTGTCCAACCTTATGATTGATAAACTTGCAGAACAAAATTCAGGGTTTTTTATTAATTCAGAAAAGCTAAAAAAAGAAGCTGGTAAAATTGCATCAGCCATGGATATAAACTTGGATACGGCAACTTTGGTTAGGGATTTGGGGCCAGCTGATAAACAAATGATTGCTATAGCTCGCGCGATGGCCCATGCTCCCAAATTGCTCATTTTGGACGAGCCAACTTCCTCTCTTTCTGAAAATGAAGCCAAAAGGCTTTTTACGCTTTTACAAAAACTGAAAGAGCAAGGCGTTGCTATTTTATATATTTCTCATCGAATGTCAGATATAAATAGTGTTGCCGATCGCATCGTAGCCATGCGAGACGGTACAATATCAGGACTATTCGAAGAAAAGCCCTTAAATTATGAGGGGGCTGTGACGGCAATGCTTGGCCAGAAGCTGTCGCAAAATGAGATAGAAATAAACGAGCGAAAACGAGAAATATTGAATTTAAAGGGGGTAAGATTAGCTAATGACAGCAAACCCTTTGACTTATCTTTCTATAAAAATGAAATTGTTTCAATCACCGGCCTTATCGGTAGTGGGAAAACTACTTTGGCATCGCAAATATTTGGATTAAGTCCAAATTCAAAAGTTAAAATGACTTTAAATGGGGATCCATACAGTCCCCAAAGCCCAAAAGAAGCCATTGCAGAAGGCGTTTTTATGTGTCCTAAAGATAGGGCATCAAATGCTGTTGTTTCAGAGTTTGATATATCTAACAATTTAGCGTTACCATTTTTTAAAAAGCACAGCAGACTTTCTTTCCTTCGTACCAAAAGACTTTCTCAAAATGCTAGAAATTCTATTAGTGAACTTGGAATAGTGTGCCAATCTGAGGCAGACTCCGTTACAACATTATCAGGGGGCAACCAGCAGAAAGTTATGGTTGGAAGGTGGTTGGCTGAGGAGTCTTCAGTACTCCTTTTAGACGAACCCTTTCAAGGAGTAGATATAAAAGCTCGGCGCGATATTGGTATCCAAATACGATCAACTTCTAGCCAAAGAGCAACACTCATATTTGTTGCTGAACTTGATGAAGCTCTAGAAATAGCAGATAGGGTCATTGTCTTACACGAAGGAAATCTTGTTGGTGAATATCAAAATAAAAGTGACAATATACCAGAAATTGTATCGAGTTTTAGTGGAAGCGCTTATAAATAAGATAGTTCAAATTACGGAACTTAAATATGGCTAATGATCAAAAAATAAATTCAAGACGTTTTGCTATAAAATACGGCTTTCTTATTCTACTCGTAGGATTGGTAATTTTCTTTTCGATAGCAGCAGAAGGGTTTGCTGGACCTCGATCTGCTGTATTTATTTTTCAATCTGTTTCTATAACAGGTATTTTAGCCCTTGGTGTTA
>CACGIS010000018.1:2500-25819 GCA_902573175.1 Paracoccaceae bacterium
CAATAGATACTTCGTTAGTAGCGGCGAGCGAACGCGAACCAGCCGAGCCGAGATTGTGACTAGAACATCCTGGAAAGGATGGCCATAGTGGGTGACAGCCCCGTATAGGAAGCATGATTGGACGTATTAAGTAGGGCGGGACACGTGAAATCCTGTTTGAAGATCGGGGGACCACCCCCGAAGGCTAAGTACTCCTTACTGACCGATAGCGAACCAGTACCGTGAGGGAAAGGTGAAAAGCACCCCGACGAGGGGAGTGAAACAGTACCTGAAACCGAACGCCTACAATCAGTTGGAGGGGCATATGCCCTGACAGCGTACCTTTTGTATAATGGGTCATCGACTTGGTCTATCTAGCAAGCTTAAGCCGTTAGGTGTATGCGCAGCGAAAGCGAGTCTTAATAGGGCGTTGAGTTAGATGGATCAGACCCGAAACCGAGTGATCTAGGCATGACCAGGATGAAGGTAAGGTAACACTTACTGGAGGTCCGAACCCACACCTGTTGAAAAAGGTCGGGATGAGTTGTGCCTAGGGGTGAAAGGCCAATCAAACTCGGAGATAGCTGGTTCTCCGCGAAATCTATTTAGGTAGAGCGTCATCCGAATACCCCGGGGGGTAGAGCACTGGATGGGTAATGGGGCCCCACAGGCTTACTGATCCTAACCAAACTCCGAATACCCGGGAGTACTAGATGGCAGACACACTGCGGGTGCTAACGCCCGTAGTGGAGAGGGAAACAACCCTGACCTCCAGCTAAGGCCCCTAATTCATGGCTAAGTGGGAAAGCAGGTGAGACGGCCAAAACAACCAGGAGGTTGGCTTAGAAGCAGCCATCCTTTAAAGATAGCGTAACAGCTCACTGGTCTAAATAAGCTGTCTTGCGGCGAAGATGTAACGGGGCTCAAGCCATGAGCCGAAGCTGAGGACATCGTAAGATGTGGTAGCGGAGCGTAGTGTGACATAGATTCTATCCTCTTTAGTCGTCTTTGACGGCCTTGGAGGATCGAGAATCTTTCTGTGAAGCCGGGCTGTAAGGCATCCGGTGGAGAGATCACTAGTGAGAATGATGACATGAGTAGCGACAAAGAGTGTGAGAGACACTCTCGCCGAAAGTCCAAGGGTTCCTGCTTAAAGCTAATCTGAGCAGGGTAAGCCGACCCCTAAGTCGAGGCCGAAAGGCGTAGACGATGGGAACCAGGTTAATATTCCTGGGCCAGGAAGATGTGACGGATCGTGAAGGTTGTTCACCCTTATTGGATTGGGTGGGCCGCTAATCGGTTCCTGGAAATAGCCTTCCATAAGATCGTACCCTAAACCGACACAGGTGGACTGGTAGAGAATACCAAGGCGCTTGAGAGAACTATGTTGAAGGAACTCGGCAAAATACCTCCGTAAGTTCGCGAGAAGGAGGCCCAGTTTCTACGCAAGTATTGACTGGGGGCACAAACTAGGGGGTGGCGACTGTTTACTAAAAACACAGGGCTCTGCGAAGTCGCAAGACGACGTATAGGGTCTGACGCCTGCCCGGTGCCTGAAGGTTAAAAGGAGATGTGAGAGCATCGAATTGAAGCCCAGGTAAACGGCGGCCGTAACTATAACGGTCCTAAGGTAGCGAAATTCCTTGTCGGGTAAGTTCCGACCTGCACGAATGGCGTAACGACTTCCCCACTGTCTCCAACATAGACTCAGCGAAATTGAATTGCCTGTCAAGATGCAGGCTTCCCGCGGTTAGACGGAAAGACCCCGTGCACCTTTACTACAACTTCGCATTGGCATCAGGCACAACATGTGCAGGATAGGTGGTGGGCTTTGAAGCAGTAACGCCAGTTATTGTGGAGCCTCCCTTGAGATACCACCCTTGTTCTGCTTGATGTCTAACTGCGGTCCATTATCTGGATCCAGGACCCTGCGTGGTGGGTAGTTTGACTGGGGCGGTCGCCTCCTAAAGAGTAACGGAGGCGCGCGAAGGTTGGCTCAGAGCGGTCGGATATCGCTCGTTGAGTGCAATGGCAGAAGCCAGCCTGACTGCGAGACTGACAAGTCGAGCAGAGTCGAAAGACGGCCATAGTGATCCGGTGGTCCCGCGTGGAAGGGCCATCGCTCAACGGATAAAAGGTACGCCGGGGATAACAGGCTGATACTGCCCAAGAGTCCATATCGACGGCAGTGTTTGGCACCTCGATGTCGGCTCATCTCATCCTGGGGCTGGAGCAGGTCCCAAGGGTACGGCTGTTCGCCGTTTAAAGAGGTACGTGAGCTGGGTTTAGAACGTCGTGAGACAGTTCGGTCCCTATCTGCCGTGGGTGTAGGATACTTGAGAGGAGTTGCCCCTAGTACGAGAGGACCGGGGTGAACGATCCACTGGTGGACCTGTTGTTGCGCCAGCAGCAGTGCAGGGTAGCTATGATCGGACAGGATAACCGCTGAAGGCATCTAAGCGGGAAGCCCCCCTCAAAACAAGGTATCCCTGAGAGCCGTGGAAGACCACCACGTCGATAGGCCGGAGATGTAAGCATGGTAACATGTTCAGTTGACCGGTACTAATGGCTCGATAGGCTTGGTTTGATCCAGTAATAATCAGATTACTAATCATAACCAAAAGTCATACACACACAATTTGGACAGTCTGCCTTTAATAAAGGTAGTGTTGATACTTATCTATTTATTCGGTTTGGTGGCCATAGCACGAGTGAAACACCCGGTCCCTTCCCGAACCCGGCCGTTAAGCACCGAAGCGCTGATGGTACTGCATCTTAAGGTGTGGGAGAGTAAGTCACTGCCAAACCTAATAAGTAGATAAGATCTTTCTGAACGATATTCCAAATGGCGCGGGATGGAGCAGCCCGGTAGCTCGTCAGGCTCATAACCTGAAGGTCGTAGGTTCAAATCCTACTCCCGCAACCAAAAACTACCCAACGATTACAATGATATAGCATCTTATCAGGTGCATATTATATCCAAATTTTCAAAAATAATTGCCGCGTCCATTTCCATTTTCTGATGATGCTAAAGAATTTTCTTTTATTTGGATGGATGAAGTGCGGCAAGAATGGATTCGAGTCCATCGGTCAATGCTGCTGGGCCAGGCTGTAAAATAAGGGGAGATTTAATTTCTATGATACGCGTGTTTTGAACAGCTGGAATAGTTTCCCATCCCGGACGGTTTGCAATTTTTTCTGGGCGAACTTTCTTGCCACACCATGATGCCAGTATTACATCTGGGGCAGCTAAGATCACTTCATTTGATGTGACAAATCGATCTTTTGCTGCGGCTTGATTAGCGTAATTTGGAAAAATATCGGTACCGCCAGCAATTTCTATAAGTTCAGAGACCCATTTAATACCGGAGATCATAGGATCGTTCCACTCCTCGAAATAAACTTTAAGAGGCGGTCGACCCTCTACTTGGGCACTCACGCTAGCCAATCTAGATTTGTATTGATTTACAAGTTTTAGTGCACGCTGCTCTTGGCCAACAGTAGCTCCAAGATGTTGAATCATCGCTAATATGCCGGCAATGTCGCGCTGATTATAAGTCATTACTGTTACACCAGCTTGGATTAATGAAGAGGCAATCTCTGCCTGTAAATCTGAAAACGCCAGGACAAGATCAGGGTTCAAGTCAAGGATCTTGGGAATATCTGCTGATGTAAAGGCAGACACACGTGGTTTTTCCTTGCGAACTTGCTTTGGACGTACTGCGTAGCCCGATACCCCCACAATCCTATCTTGTTCACCCAATAAATAGAGCGTCTCTACCGTTTCTTCTGTAAGACAGACGATACGTTTTGGTGGATATATCTTCATTCTCTTAAAGAGTTCCCTTTTGAAATCCCTAATTGGTCTATGAAAATATTCAGTTTATTTGATACCTAAGCAATAAAAATATTGATACATTAGATTTTCAGGGGGCTTTATTGAGTTTGATAAAATTTCTAATAGCTTATTCAGACTTGTAATATCCTACAACGTCGCCGTCTGTCGATACGCCTAGGCCATTCAACAGTCTGTTTACATAATTGAAATAACCAATGATCTGATTAGCCTCTAAAATTTCTCCGTCACTAATTCCTTCTTCTTTAAGCATATCCACATCCGCCCTACACATCTCGTTAGGCGAAAGGGTCAGTTTTTCTGCATAACGTAGGAAGGCAAGTTGTGATCCATTAAAAACTTTCTCTGGAGCACGAATTTTAAATGCTGCCTCAACTTGTTCGGCTTTTTGGGGATCTGCCATAAGGTGACAGGCATTCGCCCAATGATTTGCATAAGAATAGGGACAATTATTTAGTGTAGATACATAAGAACTGATGACTTCTTGAAACCACATCGGAATAGTATTTTGATCATCATGAAGGCAGGCCCGATATAGAACAACATGACCGTGCATGGTACTAGGTCTTAAAGAATGCACTCGCATGACATTATCAACAGTCCCATGCGGTGTTCTCGCAAAGTCTAGTGCTTTTGTTAGCGTTTCATCCGCATCCTCATCTGAAATCATTTTTATCCATGCAGACATGATATTCTCCTTGTCGATTAAATGGTCTGATTTTAGCGCAGTATACAGGTACTGAACTAATTACTATTCTCTTCATCGATCAATCGCTGTAATTTCAAGCGAAACAGTTTAGCGCCCGCGTCTAGCCCAAGATCAATATTAGGTGTTTCCATCTCAGCCATCCCTTTTTGGACAGCTTCCAGGATAGTTTTATCCTCCAAAAATGCCATCCGAGCGCCAGCATTCATCTTCTCTGATATTGATTTATCTCCAGGATCTGTATTGCGATGTTGGAACCAGATATATAGTGTATTGTATTCATCGACTGGGGTCATGAAATTGTATGAAATATTTACATAGGTTTTATCCACCTCAGGTTTATCCGGACCTCCGGTGCCAGGAGGTGTGTAAACTGACTTATTTAAAGCTATACCGGGAATACACATTTCATAGTGCTGCTTGCGATCGCAGTTACCTTCAAATTTAAGTAAATCTTTATAGTAGGGTGATGGAGGTTGATCATAAATCCATCTGGAAACAATCACACCATCGTCTGTCTTTTCTAAATCAAGCGGTTGGTCGTCAGTTCCTCCTCCAGCAAAGGAGGTTACATGAACCCATGCAACATGGCTAGGATCCAACAGGTTATCAACAACCCAAAGATAATTACATTCTATGGGGAGTATTCCACCATCTGTGTAGCCCCAATCAGGATTATCAAAATTCTCGATATTAAATATATCATTTGGGTTTGCTTTATCTGGGTCTCCCATCCAAATCCAAAGTAGGCGATAGCGATCAATAACTGGGTAGGATTTTACTACTGCGCGTTTTGGGATATTTTTTTGTTGAGTTGGTGCTGCAACGCAGGAGCCGGAGCCATCAAAAGTTAGACCGTGGTAACCACAAATAACCTTGTCTTCGTTTAATTGTCCTAAAGATAGGGGAAGCTTTCGATGTGGGCATGCATCTTCCAGTGCTACTGGTTGACCATTTCTTTGGCGATAGAAGACAATATCTTCGCCTAAGATTTTTTGTGCCTTTAATTCATTCTTATAGTTGTCACTCCAGCCAGCAACGTACCAGCAATTCTTTAAAAACATCGCTTAATTCCATTTATGTCGTATACATTTATCCGCAGCGCAATATTTCAAACACTAATACGACAGTTAGTTTTAGTCTATAGCCGCATAGTGATGCTGAACGGCTAGATGAAATACAGTTTTATGTGAGCGGGCTTAACCTAAAAAAGAATATTTTTTCGTCCCTAAATAAAATGTCAAGTGAAGGACAAAAGCCCGTTTTCACCCAGCCCTATATCCTTTGCAGGATTTGCAAAAGCGCGTGCAAGTGATGGATATTCGGCTAGTAGATCTTTTCCGTTAGGTAAGCGTTCAGGGTGCAACTTGCCAGCATCCCAAATCTTTTCGCCATCCACTGAAATAGTGGGGTCAACGATGTTAAGTGAAATTTCACCGGGCGGATTTTCACCGCATGTATGAAAGTGTAAAAGCCTTGGGTTGCCAAAAGCCGCACCACTCCACCTCTCGAAACTCTTTGATGCTGGAAATTTAAATGAGCAAGATGGGTGCATGCCAGCATGCCAAGAGTGCACATAATTGGGATTAATTCCATATTTTTTAGCGACAAAATTATAATGATTTTTTGCGGTAATTATATCTGATTCATGACCGCGAAAATCTGTTATTTTATTTCCCGAAAATTCAACAAACAAAGTTTTCTTAAATTCGCAGGCATATGGTGCATAATACTGTGAACCGGTTCCTACCAGAAATCCATTCTGAGCGATGCAACCATTAAAATTCACAGCCGGTAAAGGAGAAAAAATTGACATTGGGAAACGCTTCATTGTCACATCTACAGGTTCTTTGTCAAAATTTTTAACGTATCCTGCAAAATCACTTCCAGCAGGGCAGGTCACGTGAATAGCATCGGCCTTCATCATAACATTATTGATTGCGACCTTTAGTGCCTCAAAGCCTTTGTAATCAGCCATTCCAAATTCGGATGCAAGCGTATCGCTATCTATAGCGTAGTTTATGATCTTATTGTTATTTTGTGTATCAGTGCGAAACCTAATTTGATCTCCTAAGCGTGCTAAAAAAAGAGTATGATCTGCCGATGAAGTGGCTTCAATCAAATCTGTGGTTGGAGCTTTTACGTCTGGATCAAACTCAATCGGGAATAACTCAACCAGAAACCCAAGTGCTTTCGCATGGTCTGAAATTAGACAGTGTAGGTTCGCGTCATAGTAATCGTGGCCTGTTGTTTCATGAACAATTATAAGAGTATCGCCAGGCTTACCCTCCGCACATTGAAATAGTAGGTTTTCAACAGCTGCTCTCGCTTTTTTGTTAAACTGATCCATGAAATTTGTCCTCTAGTTCTAAGCAGAGAATTGATCGAAAGCTTCAAGTGCTTTGGCGCTGTATGAAATAGAGGGCCCACCTCCCATATAACTTATCATTTCCAGAGCTTCACAAAATTCATCGCGGGTTGTTTCGAGACGGATAAGCGAGCTTACATGATAAGCTATACAAATTTCGCAACGAGTTGAAATAGCAATTCCAAGCGCTATGAGCTCCTTGGATTTTTCACTAAGAGCCCCATTTTTTTTTGCAGCCTTCCCCATAAGACCAAAACCTGCAAAAACGTCTGGTGCGACACTCTGATATTTGCCAGTAGTTTCTATCGCTTCATTAAGCAATGCATGCCAGTTCATATTGTTCCTTCCTTTTTTTTAATTTGAGCGTCATAACATTTTCATGAAACTTGAAGAAATGACGTGGTGTGAAGTGCAAACATACCTCCAGGAGTCTAGAGGTATAATACTGCCAACCGGATCCGTTGAACAGCATGGACCACTGGGATTGATTGGAACAGATTCTATCTGTGCGCGGGAAATTGCTTGGGCCGCAGCTGAGCGCTGTAGTGCGATTGTCGTTCCAGAAATTAGCTATTCTCCAGCACCGTTTAACATGAGCTTTCCAGGAACTGTGTCGCTTACACCTGCGGTTTTTGAGAGTGTAGTCAGAGACGTTTTGACGAGCTTGGCCCAGCATGGGTTTGAGCGCATTTATATTCTTAATGGCCATGGTGCAAACCTTAGTATTCTGAGAGATTTGGAAGAAAGTTTTCAGCAAACGGTACGTGTAAAAAGCTGGTGGGATTTTAAACCGGTAAACATATTGCGAGACCAATTCTATGGTGACTGGGAGGGCATGCATGCGACCCCATCTGAAATTTCTATTACACAAGACACGCATCGCATAGTAAGGATAGATGATCTTGCTCCACCAGAAAAACTTTCTCCAGACTACATAGCTGCTCATGCTGGCGATAAACATGGTCCGCCTGATGATCATCGTAAAAGTTTTCCTGATGGGCGTGTTGGATCACATTCAGGTCTTGCCAAGGCTGAACATGGCGAAAAACTGTTGAGCGCGGCTGCCCGTGCTGTTGCAGAGGATTATCTAAGTTTCGTCCAGTAATCATTTGCTTTCATCAGCACCCATTTTGCGTTCCAACCAGCGCACACCAAAACTAATGATCAACACTAAAACCAGATACTCAAGAATAAGAAGCGTATATATTTCCAATGGTCGGTATTCTGTAACGACTAATTCGTTCGCGCGTCTGGTGAGTTCTTGCATTCCTATAACAGAAGCAAAAGCAGACATTTTCACGATGTAAATAAATTGATTGGCAAGTGGCGGGAGAATGCGTTTGATAGCTTGAGGAAGGATTATGTACCGCATTGTTTGTGAATAGTTTAATCCAATTGTTTTAGCAGCCTCGGTCTGTCCCTTATTTATCGACTGAATTCCTGAACGATAAATCTCAGCAGTAAAGGCGCTATCTGAAATAGCCAGTGTGATAATTGCCCCCCAGAATGCATCAATATTTGCATTTATACCCATTGATTTTAAAACGACTGGCAATCCGTAAAAGACCCAAAATAACATTGGCAGTAAAGGAATGGCCCTAATAAATTCGATGTAAATACGTGAGGGCATGCGGAGCCATCGGTTGTGTGACATACCAGGCAAAGCAACGATTAATCCAATGCACATAGATAGAACAGCAGCAATTATTGAAAGCAAAATCGTGGCACCAAAGCCATTTAATAAAAACCGAATATTATTATAGCCTTGTTTGGTTGTTGGGTCGATAACGTACCAGCCCCATGTTCCACTAGAAGAGCATCCTGCCAGAAGTAGGCACAAAAAAAGAATTGAAAAGGTTCGCAGGGTCATAATCAAAACTCCTAATGTTGTAGAATCTGATTAAGAAAGGTTTTGCAGCGTTTTGTTTTGGGGGCCTCAAAGAAATCTTTTGGTGCTCCCATCTCGATTATTTCCCCTTTGTCCATAAAAACCATACGATCTGCTGCACGTCGGGCGAAGCCCATCTCATGAGTTACGACAATCATGGTCATTCCGTCTTCAGCCAAATCAACTATTACATCTAGAACTTCCGCAATCATTTCAGGGTCTAATGCAGATGTTGGTTCGTCAAATAACATAATCTTGGGTTCCATGCACAATGATCGTGCAATCGCAACACGCTGCTGTTGGCCACCGGACAGCTCACTGGGTTGCTTATACGCCTGCTCAGGAATTTGAACACGCTCTAAAATGCGCATTGCACGTTCTTCTGCTTCAGATCTAGATAATCCTCTAACTTTAGTTGGGCCTAGCGTGAGGTTCTGCAGAACACTTAGGTGGGGAAAGAGATTAAACTGCTGAAATACCATGCCCACTTCGGCACCGATCGCTGCGATGGATGCCTTATTCTGGTTAAGCTCTATGTCGTCAACAGTTATCTCACCCGAATCATGATGTTCAAGTGAGTTTATACATCGAATCAAAGTTGACTTTCCTGATCCAGACGGGCCGCAAATCACAATTCGTTCCCCGTGGGAAACATTAAGGTCTATATCTTTGAGTGCCTGGTATGACCCAAACCATTTGTTAAGGCGCTTTATTTCAATTGCTTTTGCCATATTTTGCTTCAAATAATCTTGCCACCAAACTCAGTGTCGTGATTATTTTTGAAGTTTGTCAACTCTAATAATTAAGCTTGCTTTTGTGCGAGATAGACTGAAAGATGCTTGCCATAACAACATCTAGAGTACGTCGACAACCAAAGATGTCTACTCAGAGAGGAACACAGATGAAATTATTTAAAAAACTTGGCCTTGCCGCTGCTTTAGCCACTTCGTTGATTGCTGGTCAGGCTATTGCTCAATCCGCACTTGATGAAATATTAAGTGATGGGATTCTCAAAGTTGGTACCACGGGTGATTGGAACCCCATGAGCGTGCGAGATACTGCCACTAATAAGTATGTTGGCTACGACATTGATATCATGACAGAGTTAGCGAAGGATTTGGGTGTAGAGCTTGAATTGGTGCCTACCGATTGGAAAACGCTTGTGAATGGTGTTGTCGCTGGGAAGTACCACATGACAGGATCTGCATCGATCAGTCCACCACGGCTGAAAGCCGCTGGATATTCTGATAGTTATATATCAGTCGAAATTCTACCTTTCACTACAGCCGATAAAATTGGTCAATTTGACAGCTGGGACTCTGTTAATAAAAGTTCAGTGAAAGTTTCTACGACTTTAGGAACAACATTTGAAAAACTTGTCCGTCAGTGGTTTCCCGACGCTACTATAAACGTAGTAGAAGCTCCTGCACGTGGATATCAAGAAGTGCTGTCAGGCCGTGCCGATGTGTTTATCACATCAAATATTGAAGGTTCTACCCTTGTTGAAAAGTTTCCAAATGTGCGTCAGATTCCAGTGGGTGCAGCCAGAGCGCCGACGCCTATTGCAATGCTACTTCCGCAGCGTGACCAAGTTTGGATAAACTACGTAAATAGCTGGATCGAGCTAAAAAAAGCAAAAGGATTTTTTGAAGCAACGGCTTCGAAGTGGGGTCTTTGATTAAATTCTTGAAGCGTTGAAAGTTTAAAAGGCCGGTTTTGCCGGCCTTTTCATTTTATAACTTATTATTCTGCTTAACTGCTTGTCAAAAGTTGATATCCCGGCGTTGTTATGGTCTTCACTGTTGTGATAGGGGCTCCATCAATCCAAGTTGACCGTTCAATTAACAGCAGGGCATCACCAATCTTTGCTCCAAGCATTTCAGACATTTTTTGGTCGGCTGATATGGCATAAAACCGAAGATCGCATCTGCTGTAAGGCCTGTTTAGAACCAACCATTCATTTGCACTTTGTATTTTCAGGTCTACATCACGAATTTCTGGTACGGTATCAAGGCAAACCCACCTATCTTCAAGCATGTAGGGACGGTTATCCGATAAATGTAGTGCCTCAATCCTTAACATTGAAACTGGTGAGGTTAATTCAAACGCGGCAAGTACAGTACGCGTCGCAGACATTTCTTCTTGCATAATCAGTTGATAACCGTATCGACCACCTTTTTTTTCCACTTCATGGCGAGTGATTGGTATATCGAGGGTAGCGCGAGTGACTGGTTCGGGGTGAACTCGGGTTCCACCCTTGCGGCGGCGTTCTACGAGGCCAATGTCGGATAGGTCCTGCATTGCGCGTTGAACCGTGGACCGTGCGCAATTCAGCTGGTCGGCAATATCGGCGTCACGTGGGAGACGATCACCGGGTCCATAGCGCCCGCTCAGGATCTCATGGTGGATCTCATCTCGCACATACTTCCATGACAAGCGGTTGGTTATCTTCATATCTCTTGTCCGAGTTGTTTAGATACTTTGACAAATTGTTTAGTGATGCGTTCGTGCTCAACATGTAACCCATCTTGCACCATATGACGTCCGGCGCTCCATACATCGCTGATACAAGTACGCCCCCGTCCAGAAAATATGAGACTATCCAGAAGCTTGTCACCCGAGCGATTGCATAAAAATTCATTGTCGGTTGAAATAGCGATGAGGTCAGCAAATTGGCCCTCACTTATGGAACCCGATTGGCGACCAGCCGCTTGTGCTCCTGCCTGCGTCGCCGCTTCGAACAGATTACGACCAGTTGAGCGATCTGATGTTGCCATGGCGGCTCGGCTTCGGTCGCGCAGACGTTGCGAATACTCAAGCGTAGCCAGTTCTTCCCAAAGGGCAATATGGATGTTGCTATCTGATCCAATACCAAACTGCCCTCCGGCATCGTGAAAATCCGTTCCATTAAAGATCCCATCACCTAGGCTTGACTCGGTGATGGGGCAAAGCCCCACTACGGCGCTTGCCGAAGCTAGATCCCTGGTTTCCTTTTCTGTCATTTGAGTGCAATGGATAAGTGACCAGGTACCGTTAATGTCTGCGTTATCGAGCAGCCACTCAGTGGGCCGTGCTCCGAAATGTGCTTCGATTTCATCGACCTCGGCTAGTTGCTCGGCAAGGTGCATGTGAATTGGGCCATTGGGACAGATTTCAAGAATGCGAGTAAGTGCTTCTGGTTTGACGGCGCGCAGCGAATGTGGTGCGATGCCAATGGCATAATCTTTAGGGGCTTCCATCATGAGTTGGGCACTTTGATCGTGAAGCCTTGCGAACAAGTCTAGATCGCAGCCAAACCGCTTTTGCCCACCCGTTAAAGCTCGGCCATCGCAACCACCTTGCGTGTACAAGACTGGAAGTAATGTTAGCCCAAGCCCTGTGCTTTGAGCTGCTGCTGTAATCCTTTCCGCCATCTCGGGTAGATTGGAATATTTTTGCCCACCTATATCATGGTGCAGGTAGTGAAACTCCGCCACTGCGCCGTAGCCTGCCTCGAGCATCTCCATGAAAACTAATTCCGCTATTGCCTGCACCTGATCCGGTGTAAGGCGGTCCAAAAATCGGAACATAAGTTTTCGCCATGTCCAGAAACTGTCTTGCGGATCGGGACCGCGGGTTTCGGTTAGCCCTGCCAGAGCACGCTGGAAGGCATGACTGTGCAGGTTGACTGGGGCAGGTAGAAGTAAATCTACAGAGTAGTGATCCTTTGGCAATCCGTTAGAAACCTTGGCTATGCGACTGTCTTTGATTTCGATACAGAGATCTCTGACCCAACCTTTGGGCGTAAGGGCAAGGTGCGCATGGATTTTTTGCACTGGTCTTCTCCATTGACATTTTAAGTAGCTACATATTACCGTTAAGTAGGCTAATTCACAAGGAGGAGTGAATGCCGAACCGTCTACTCATCACAAATGTATCTATCGCTAGAATGGATCAACCGGATGACGGATATGGACTTATAACGCATGCAGCGCTCTTGATTCAGGACGGTAAAATAGAGTGGCTAGGCTCTGTTTCGGATATTCCTGCTGGCCTGGGAGACTCCGAAGAACTTGATGCTTGCGGGCGTTTGCTGACCCCAGCCTTGATTGATTGTCATACACACATCGTTCACGGTGGCAACCGCGCACGCGAATTTGAGATGCGACTTGAGGGTGCCAGCTATGAAGAAATCGCACGCGCTGGGGGTGGTATTATCTCAACGGTCACTGCAACGCGTGAAACCGATGAAGCCGCATTGCTCCAAGATGCTCTTAAGCGAGCAGATTCTCTGATTGCCGAAGGTGTTAGTTTGATCGAAATCAAGTCTGGTTATGGGCTCGATGTGGAAACAGAACTTAAAATGCTGCGCGTCGCGCGGGCCATCGAAAGAGAAAGCTCGGTGCGGGTTGTGACTTCATTTCTCGGTGCACATGCCGTGCCTAAGGGCGCAGATGCTGATTTCTATATTGACAAAGTTTGTATCCCCGCACTGGAGGCCGCTCATAAAGAAGGTCTAGTAGATGCGGTGGATGGGTTCTGTGAAGGCATAGCCTTCGATACTGTCCAAATGGGGCGTCTTTTTGAGAGAGCGCGGCAGCTTGATATTCCCGTCAAACTACACGCCGAGCAGCTTTCCAATATTGGTGGTACCAAGCTGGCGGCAAGTTACAATGCGCTATCTGTAGATCACGTTGAGTATGCAGACAAAACGGATATTGCCGCCATGGCAAAGGCGGGTAGCGTGGCTGTTTTATTGCCTGGTGCATTCTATACCCTGCACGAAACGCAAAAACCCTTAGTTGAGGCTTTTCGCTCTGAGAGCGTGCCAATCGCTGTCGCCACTGACTGGAACCCGGGCTCTTCCCCAATGGGGTCCTTACTCCTGGCAATGAATATGTCCTGCACGCTATTTGGCTTGACCCCGGTAGAAGCCCTTGCGGGAACAACTCGCAATGCGGCACGAGCGCTTGGACTTAAGGATTGTGGCATTGTCGCCCCAGGAAAACGTGCCGATCTTGCAATATGGGATGTGCTTGAACCTGCAGAACTCAGTTATCGTTTTGGCGTAAATCCATTACATCGTCGTATTTTTGGAGGTAGGCTTTGACATTTCAACTCACTCCGGGTTCAGCAACTTTAGAACAATTGGAGCGCATTTGGCGGGAAGGGCTGCCAGTTAGTCTCGCGGAAGATGCCCGTACGGCTATTGATACGGCCGCGCATGCGGTGAAAAAAGCCGCTGCTGGTGATGCTGCAGTCTACGGTGTAAATACCGGCTTTGGGAAGCTCGCCTCGGTTCGGATCAAGCCAACGGATACAGCTAAGCTTCAACGCAATCTAATTCTAAGTCACTGTTGTGGTGTGGGTGAACCTCTGGACGTAAAAACAACGCGGCTCATGATGGTACTGAAGCTCTTGTCCGTCGGGCGTGGTGCATCCGGTATCCGTTGGGAAACTATCGAGCTGTTACAGAACCTTTTGGCTAGCGGAATTACCCCATTGATACCAACCCAAGGTTCAGTTGGAGCCTCTGGTGATCTAGCTCCGCTTGCCCATATGGCAGCGACCCTGATTGGGAAAGGAGAGGCTTTATTTGAAAGCCAGCGAATGAATTCGGCAAAAGCGCTTGAGTTGGCTGGGCTGCAACCGGTGGTTCTAGGCCCAAAGGAAGGACTAGGCCTTATAAACGGTACCCAGTTTTCTACAGCTTGTGCGTTAGTGGGATTATTCGAGGCGATCCGCAATGCAGAAAATGCTGTAGTAATATCCTGCCTGTCTACGGATGCAATCATGGGGTCTACAGCACCCCTTGAACCTGCCATGCATAAATTAAGGGGTCATGCCGGGCAGATTGACGTTGCTAGTGCTATGCGCAGTATAATGACAGGGTCGGAAATCCGTGAAAGTCACCGCGATGGCGATACACGCGTGCAAGATCCCTATTGCATACGATGTCAGCCACAAGTTACTGGTGCGGCGTTGGACCTTCTACGTTTTGCTGGAAGGACATTAGAGATTGAAGCGAACGCAGTTTCAGATAACCCATTGGTATTGGTCGAAGAAGATAAAATTGTCTCAGGCGGAAATTTCCATGCTGAGCCTGTGGCTTTTGCGGCAGACCAAACCGCGCTAGCCGTTTCGGAGATAGGCGCCATTGCCCAACGCCGGGTTGCTCTTATGGTTGACCCAACACTTAGCTTTGATTTGCCGCCGTTTCTAACTCCTGAACCAGGTATCAATTCGGGATTGATGATCGCTGAAGTCACCACAGCCGCACTAATGAGTGAGAACAAGCATCTCGCCAATCCGTGCTCAACGGATTCGACCCCCACCTCAGCCAATCAAGAAGATCATGTTTCGATGGCTGCGCATGGCGCGCTTCGTTTGGCCCGTATGAATAATAACCTAAATGTCATTCTGGGAGTTGAGATGCTATGTGCAGTGCAGGGTGTAGAATTCCGTGCGCCGTTACGCACAAGTCGGACCCTTCAAAACGCTATTGCTGTGCTTCGCGATCGCATCCCTGCCCTTGAAGATGACAGGTTCTTGTCTGGGGATCTCACAAGCGCTGCAGAACTAGTTAAATCTGGTGAGATTGTCGATGTTTGTGGGATTGTTGGAACACTGCTTGAGAGTGTGGGATAGTGCCGGTCGAAGTCATGAGGGGGGACAGCCCAGTTGTTCTTGGAATGCCTCATACAGGCACCGATATGCCCGTTAGAATCTTTGATCAACTGACACCAATAGGTCAGACACTGGGCGATACGGACTGGCATATTCAAAGGCTATATGACGGGCTAATACCTGGTATCACTGTCGTAAGGGCTACGTTCCACAGATATGTAATCGATGCAAATAGAGATCCAAAGGGCACTTCTCTTTATCCAGGCCAAAATACGACGGGGCTGGTGCCTATGACAAATTTTGATGGAGAGGCACTTTGGTATGAGCCACCAGATGATGTCGAAATCGAAGCGCGTCGACGGGATTATCACGTTCCGTATCACGATGCTCTTTCGGTTGAGCTAGAGCGCATCCGTGCGCTGCATGGTGTCGCAATCCTTTATGACTGTCACTCAATTAGATCCAAAATCCCATTTCTATTCGAAGGGATTTTGCCAGATTTTAACATTGGAACGAATATAGGGATAACTTGCGATCCCGCGATTGAGACTACCGTGGTTGGAATTTGTCACCGTGCGGAAGGATACACCAGTATTCTTAATGGCCGTTTCAATGGTGGTTGGAGCACCCGCAACTATGGCCATCCGTCTAAGGGCTTGCACGCTATTCAGATGGAATTGGCCCAGAGCACGCATCTAAAAATGGAAAAACCGCCTTTTTCCTATGACCTTGAGAAAGCTGAAAGTCTGCGACGCCATCTGCGCCAGGTTCTTGAATCAGTACAGAAAATTGCATTCGACTTAAAGGAACAGTCATGACCAATACACGCCACAACCTTCGCGACATTTATCCACCTACTGGTACGGAGATTACGACTAAGAGCTGGCTGACCGAGGCCGCCATGCGAATGTTGATGAATAATCTGCATCCAGACGTGGCGGAAAACCCGCATGAACTTGTCGTCTATGGAGGTATTGGCCGCGCTGCCCGTACGTGGGAAGATTTTGATCGCATCATTGCGGGCCTAAAAGACCTCGAGGCCGACGAAACTCTAGTGGTACAGTCAGGCAAGCCAGTGGCCATTGTCCGAACTCATGTGGATGCTCCACGAGTGCTGATTGCTAATTCCAATATTGTGCCCCATTGGGCGCACTGGGATCACTTCAATGAACTCGATAAGAAGGGCTTGATGATGTATGGCCAGATGACTGCTGGGTCATGGATTTATATTGGCACTCAGGGAATAGTACAGGGCACTTATGAAACCTTTGCCGAGGCTGGACGTCAGCATTTTGGCGGTAATTTAAATGGCAAGTGGATACTAACTGGCGGTCTGGGAGGTATGGGAGGAGCGCAACCTTTGGCTGCAGTCTTCGCTGGGGCTTGCTGCCTAGCGGTTGAATGCAATTCTGATAGCATCGACTTCCGCCTACGCACCAAATACCTTGATGAAAAGACAGACAGCCTCGATGAGGCACTTGAGATGATCGACCGATGGACCAAGGCGGGTGAAGCAAAGTCGGTGGGGCTTCTTGGAAACGCTGCCGATGTCTTTCCTGAAATTTACAGAAGAGGCGTGCGCCCCGACATTGTTACCGACCAGACAAGCGCTCACGATCCGATCAATGGTTACCTACCTCAGGGCTGGAAACTGGCAGAGTGGCGTGAAAAGCGCGAGAGTGATCCGAAGGCAGTCGAGAAGGCAGCACGCGCCAGCATGAAAGTGCACGTCCGAGCAATGGTGGACTTCTGGAATGATGGAGTGCCAACTCTGGACTATGGCAACAATATCCGCCAGGTAGCTTTGGACGAAGGTTTAGAAAACGCCTTTGCCTTCCCTGGTTTCGTACCCGCCTACATAAGACCACTATTTTGTAGAGGGATTGGGCCATTCCGCTGGTGTGCTTTGTCAGGCGATCCTGAAGATATCTACAAGACCGATGAGGCGATGAAGGAGCTTTTCCCCGAAAATACTCACCTTCACAAATGGTTAGATATGGCCCGAGAGCGCATTAGCTTCCAAGGCCTACCAGCACGCATATGCTGGATCGGGCTAGGGGACCGTCATCGTGCTGGATTGAAGTTCAACGAGATGGTCGCCAGTGGTGAATTAAAAGCCCCCGTGGTAATCGGCCGGGACCATTTGGACAGTGGATCGGTAGCCAGTCCTAACCGTGAAACTGAGGCAATGAAGGATGGCTCCGACGCGGTCAGTGATTGGCCTTTGCTCAATGCCTTAATCAATACTGCCAGTGGTGCGACCTGGGTAAGTCTGCACCATGGGGGTGGCGTTGGGATAGGATTTTCCCAACATGCTGGCTTGGTGATAGTGGCTGACGGCACGCCGGAAGCAGCAAAGCGGCTGGAACGCGTGCTGTGGAATGATCCAGCTTCGGGCGTCTGGCGCCATGCGGATGCAGGTTATGAAGACGCCGTGCGTTGCGCTAAGGACCACGGACTGAGATTGCCTGGCATACTCGGAAACTAAATACTAATCCGGCTAATTGTCTTTTTTAGAGCCAAGTTTCTAGAGCCAAGTACATAGATTTGCGCGAGTTTTTTCTTTTAGAAATGAACGATTTTCGATACCATCAGATAAATTTTAGGAGAATTGTCATGCTGACGGTAGAACAGACGGATTTTTATGAACAGAATGGCTATCTAATGGTTGAGGACGTTATTACCAAAGACCAGCTAAATAAACTTCAGGACATCACTTATGATTTCATTGAAAGTTCTCGGCAAGTTACAGAGAACGATGATGTTTTTGATTTAGATGAAGGACACAGTGCGGAAACTCCTCGTCTTACGCGTATTAAGCTACCCCATAAACAGAATAAATATTTTGACGACATTCTTAAAAAATCTGGCGTAACTGAAGTTTTAAGAGATCTCTTAGGTGATCATGCGACGCTATTAACTTCCAAATTGAATACCAAGGCTCCGGGCGGCGGTATGGCAGTTGAGTGGCACCAAGACTGGGCATTTTACCCTCACACAAACGATAGCTTGTTGGCATTCGGTTTAATGTTGGAAGATGTAAATCTAGAAAATGGACCTCTTCAAGTGATACCAGGATCGCATAAGGGTCCAGTTTTGAGTCACCATCATAATGGCATTTTCTGTGGTGCGATTAATCCCGACGATCCAGATTTTCAACGTGAAAAAATAGTGACACTTACAGGCCAGGCGGGGAGTATGACGGTGCATCATGCCCGCACTCTGCATGGATCAGCGCCAAATCAAAGTGATCGCCCTCGATTAATTCTATTCTATGAAATTGCTAAAGCCGATGCTTGGCCAATTTTGGGAGCAACTTCGTACTATCATGCTTTAGGGCAAAGTAAATTTTGGGATGATTTGCAAGACCGCACTATCATTGGCACGCCGTGCGTTGAACCGCGTGTTGAAAATGTGCCTGTGCGTATGCCTCTGCCGCCAGCAAAAGATGCCTCATCCATATTTCAGACCCAAAAGTCTGGGGGCGCAAAAAGCGCATTTATGTGATAAGGGTTAAGGAAAGATTAAAGTCTCGGTTCTTATCCATCAAGTGCGAGAAACTTTATAAAAATTGCCAAGAGGAGTGATCCAAAAATGAAACGTATATATGATTTCTCGAGAAAACCAGCAAAACGAAATTACACAATCTCGGACCTTCAGGATCTTAAAATAACAGGCCAAAAACTATCCATGGCAAATCCTCTTAATGCTGGTGAAATCAGAGCCTGTAGAGATGCAGGCATTGACTTATTTGTGTGTGGCATGGATCAGATAGACGATGTTCGTGAAATTGCGCCAACTCATTTCTGCCGGGTGGGCTCAAAATGGGCCCAGTTTGACTCGAACGAAGAACTTATGGCCGATGCCTTTGAAGCGATGCGCCGCGGTGCAGATATGTATTACACATTGAGATCACTTGATGCGGTCGAAAAGATGACACGCGAAGGCATACCGGTACAGAGCCATATAGGACTTATACCTACTTTCAGTCAGTATTGCGGGGGACTTCGAGGGTGGGGTCGCAAAGCTGATGAAGCCATAAAAATATATGAAAACCTCAAAAGGATGGAAGATGTTGGTGTTGTCGCCGTAGAAGCAGAATGTATTGCTGAAGAAGTACTGGAAGCGGTCAATAAAAAAACATCAATTGTAACCTTCTCACTAGGATCAGGTATGGCAGGTGATGTAATTATGTCTTTTGTTGCGGATATATGTGGAGAGGACAGTGAAGAAGAGAAACCACCTAAACACGCTTACGCCTTTGGCAATGTAGGACGTTTGCACAAACAAATCCACGAAGAGCGTGTGGCTGCCTTAGGTAAGTTTCACAGTGAAGTCACCAAGGGAAATTTTCCATATCCCCAGACTAATATCTCAATGCATGATGGAGAAAAAGATAAGTTTTTAGAAGCTCTCGATAAATGGAGCCCCACTCATCAATAAGATAAAGTAATAGTAATTTTCTTAAAAAACTAAATAAGTGCTCAAGAATTAAACTGCACTTCGTGGGAAGGTTCCTGACCTTGTGCCGTATTGAGACCGACCTATATCCATTTTAAGTGGAGGCACGTAATTGCTGCTCGAGTTAAAAGATATAACTAAGTCCTTTTCCGGTGTAGATGGAGAAGTGGAAGTTCTGCGCGGCGTTTCACTTGGACTAGATGCAGGTGAGACTTTAGCTTTAACCGGCGAGAGTGGAAGTGGTAAAAGTACAATTTTACATATATCTGCTGGGCTAGAAGTTCCTGATGGCGGCAGTCTTCACCTGGAGGGTGTTGAGATTAATGGGCTTGGCGAGGCTGAAAGAGCTAACTTACGCCGGTCCGAGGTAGGGATTGTTTTTCAACAATTCAATCTAATTCCGTCACTTACGGTAGAAGCAAATATTGGGTTTCAGGCGTCCTTAGCTGGGCGGCGCGATAAGACATTTGAAAGTGAGTTAGTAGAAGAATTAGGGCTTTCTGATCAACTTAAACAATACCCTGAGTCCTTGTCTGGTGGTCAGCAACAGAGAGTTGCGATTGCACGGGCACTTGCCGTGCGCCCAAAGTTACTATTAGCGGATGAGCCAACTGGCAACCTAGATGAAAGCACGGCGTCTGCGGTTCTAACTGCTATGCTGGACTTAGTTGGTCGCACTGGAGCAGCACTTATGGTCGTGACGCACTCTGCTGCTTTAGCTGAGAAAATGGATCGGCGAGTACGATTGAAGGGTGGAGTTCTCCTGTGACAAATACGATTTTGCGGGCTCTGTTGAGCTACTGGTGGCGCAGTCCATTACAATTATTCACCTTTTTAATGGGATTGGCGTTGGCTACTGGGCTGTGGTCTGGGGTGCAAGCTATAAATTCTGAGGCCCGCGCAAGTTACGATGCGGCAGCGGCTACCCTAGGAGAAGGACAATTTGATCAGCTCGTGCCGCGGGTTGGGGATCGTATACCTCAGTCCGTTTATGTTGATTTGCGCCGGGCTGGTTGGTTAGCTTCGCCGATATTGGATGTTACTTTTAAAGGGGTGCGGTTTGTAGGAATTGACCCGTTAACGACGCCTACTCAGATGAGTTCTTCCTCCGATTCAGGTTTCTCTCTCGAAGACACAGATTTAATTTTCGGTAATGCTGAAGTGGCTTCAGTATTGGAAGGCTTTGTTGAGGTTACTATAGATAAATCTATTCCTCCTGGGATTGCGATTGCCGATATCGGCGTCGTCCAAAGATTGTTTAAACGTAATGACCTGAGCCGTCTTATGGTGTTGCCAGAGCAGCCAATCCGGCGTCCTGATCTGGTTAAGATAGCCCCTGAATTGGTGGTGCAACCAAGTCAGCAAATTGCAGACGTGGCCGCTCTGACGGATAGTTTTCACTTAAACCTCACAGCTTTTGGCTTTCTGAGCTTTGCTGTCGGTCTTTTTATTGTACATTCGACAATTGGTTTGGCCTTCGAACAAAGGCGTGGAATGATCCGGACCCTTCGATCACTTGGAGTTCCGTTAAGCAATTTACTTTCATTAATAATAGTTGAGATGGGTTTGCTGGTATTTGTTGGAGCCGTTTTGGGTATCTTAATGGGGTATACCATCGCGGCCATGCTACTTCCTGATGTCGCGGCGACGGTTGAAGGACTTTATGGTGCGCGTGTATCGGGAACTTTAAGCTTGCGACCCGAGTGGTGGTTATCTGGAATTGGACTTGCCTTTTTGGGAGCAGGGATGGCACTTGCTGTGCGTATTTGGCAAATTATGCAGATGCCTTTGCTTTCTGCAGTCCAGCCACGAGCCTGGGCTATCGCTAGCGCTAAGCGGATCCGTGGCATTGCAATACTTGGTATGATTTTGCTTGGGTTTTCTGGTCTTTTAGCTCTAATTGGGACCGGTCTAGGGCAGGCCTTTGCATTAATAGGTTTTCTTCTTATTGGTTCAGCTCTTGTGCTACCCTGGTTAACTATAAAGCTATTAGACTTTGCGCCAGGTAAGGGAGTGATCACTTCCTGGTTCTGGGCCGATACCCGTCAGCAAATGCCTGGACTTAGTCTAGCACTTATTGCGTTGCTTCTGGCGGTCAGTGCAAACATTGGTGTTTCTACGATGGTTTCATCTTTTAGAGTTACCTTTGTATCTTTTCTAGATCAGCGGCTAGCTCCGGAACTATTTGTAAGAGTAGAAGAAGAGAAGACTGCATCCGCTTTAGAAAAATATTTGCTGGAGCGCGAGCTTGAAGTGCTCCCGCTTTTAACTGTGGAGCGACCTGTAGTTGGTCAACCTGCCAAACTTTATGGAGTGCGAGTTGGTCGGACTTATAGGGAAAGTTGGCAGTTTTTAGGTGCTGATCCAGATGTTTGGGATCAAGTTTCTAAAGGTGAGGCAGTTATTGTGAATGAGCAACTTGCGCGCCGGAATAATTTGTGGGTTAGCGATGAAGTTGATATAGCACCAGGGCTCAATATTCCCATTGCTGCTGTCGTTGGAGATTACGGTAACCCGCAAGGGCAAGTGGTTATGGGCGAACTACTTTTTCGTAAATTATATCCTAACGCAGTCGCGACTTCTTTTGGTATTAGAACTACGGATACAGCCAATTTGCGTAAAGCGATCCAGGCGGATTTGGAAGTACCTGACAGTGGGATTATCAATCAAGCGTCTATTAAAAGTATGTCACTAGAAGTTTTTGAAAGAACTTTTGCTGTTACTGCAGCACTGAACATACTTACGCTTGGGGTTGCTGGGTTTGCTATGCTGATGAGCCTGTTGACCCTTGCGGGTATGCGAACACCTCAGCTTGCACCTCTCTGGGCCTTGGGACTGACGCGCACTTGGCTTGGGGTCTTGGAATTAGCCCGTGCTTTAGGGTTGAGTATCATCGTATTTATATGTGCAGTACCCCTTGGTCTAGCGTTGGCCTGGGCACTTTTAAACTTTGTGAATGTTGAGGCCTTTGGATGGCAGTTGCCGATGTTTTTCTTTCCTGCCGACTATGCATTTCTAGGCGGTTTGGCGATATTGGCAACGCTGATAGCGGCCGCTTGGCCTGCAATTCAAATGGTTCGAAAGCCTCCCGCAACTCTACTTAAAGTGTTCTCAAATGAACGGTAGAATATTTCTTATTGCTTGCTTTTTGCCCCTTATGGCCTGGGCGCAGAGCTTTGGTGGCCTGGGTTCAAAAGCTGCCGATGAGTTTGCGACGCCTCAGCGAAATTTCGTGTTTGATTTTCCAACTGACCACGGTCCTCATCCAGATTACCGGATTGAGTGGTGGTATCTTACTGCAAATTTAGAAGATCCAGCAGGAGTGCAATACGGATTGCAGTGGACATTATTTCGAACCGCAGTTGCACCCGGAGAAGAAGAAGGATGGTCATCGCCTCAAGTTTGGTTTGCCCATGCCGCGGTGACCACGCCTGAGACACATTTTTCGACTGAGC
>CACGIS010000019.1 GCA_902573175.1 Paracoccaceae bacterium
CCTCTAAACAAACCGACAAGCAGGATAGCACCAAATAGAAAATAAACGAGTGTTGGTTTCATTTTAAAAAAACGATCATCATTGAAAAGAATGGTCATCCCTCCAAAAACAACGACTAATATCGCTGTAAAAAGCTGTATTTTTGAAACTTCACCAGTCAACTTCCAACTTAAAAAAGTTGTAAATAAAATTAACGGGATAAAAATTGTTGTTGCTAGAACAAAACCTTCATAGTTTTGACCATAAAAATTTAAGCTTATTTCATAGCGATCAAACAAAATATAGGCTGCAAAGAATACTATTACAGGCCCAAATTCTAAGGTAGATTTGATGCCTGAATTTTTTTGATTTGACGACATTATTTATCCTCCAATTTCAACGATAAGTGCCCCAAACGCAATCAAGGCCATTAACAATACCCTGCGCGGGCCAACAGCTTCTTTTAAAAACAGCCATCCTATAACGGCAGCGAAGATTGTCGAAGTTTCCCTCAGAACTGCAGCCTCTCCGACTTTATCTAGTCGGGTCGCCAACATTATCGATCCAAAACTAAAAAAAGCTACAACCCCACCCACAACACCTCTGATCGCTAAAGGAAAAAATCTCGGCTTATCGATCAAATGGCTCCAACGGTAAATTGCATAGGGCGTAATTGATAAACTATCAATTAGAAAAAACCACACAATGAATGCCAACGGATTAATAGCAACTCTGATACCGTACGCATCAACCGTAGTATAAAGAGCAACAAAGCTTCCCGTACAAACAGCAAGAATTAAAGCTGTCGGCAAGGTTTCTCTCGATGTTTCCAGAAAAATTAAGTTGTATAAAGCCAACCCGAATATTCCCATCAAAAGTAGAAAAATACCGAACCATTGCATTGACGAAAATGTTTCACCAAACAAAATATAAGCCCCGATGACAGTGAAAATCGGGCTCGTTCCTCGGACGACAGGATAGACTACAGTAAAAGACCCTTTCGAATATGCAAAGGCCTGAAGGAGCTTATACATAAAATGTATTATAAAAATTATCAAAAAAATTGGCCAAAGCTCAGGCTCGGGTATTGGAACGATAAATATCGCCAATGGGAGCATTGCGAGACCAGAACTGGCATCGATAGCACCACGTGATAACCAGGGATCATGGCGCCCTTTTTGTAAAGCACCAAAAACAGCATGTAAAAAGGCTGCTAATATAGCAAGCCACAAAGCTACACGACTACCAGTGCTAGTTCCCTCGATTTGAAAAATCCAAGCTACTAAAAATGAGGGATCAAAACTCATCTTATTAATGTATTTTAACTCTCAGAACCAGTAAGTGCTTGAGCAAATTCTGCTGGATCAAACGGTGCTAAATCATCTATTTGTTCGCCAACTCCAATAGCATGAATTGGCAAACCAAACTTATCAGCTAAAGCTACTAGAACACCCCCCTTTGCTGTTCCATCCAACTTTGTCATTATGAGACCGCTTACTTCAGCTATTTCACGAAAAGTCTCAACCTGAGAAATTGCATTCTGACCAGTAGTTGCATCCAAAACTAAAATAGTATTTTGCGGCGCTTCTGGATCCTTTTTTTTCAAAACCCTTACAATTTTTGCAAGTTCTTCCATTAAATCTGTTCGGTTTTGAAGCCTTCCGGCAGTATCAATCATAAGAAGGTCTGCTTTTTCTTGCTGCGCTTTTTCTAGAGCATCAAAAGCTAATGATGCAGGATCAGAACCTTCTGGCGCAACCAAAACAGGAACATTTGCTCGATCTCCCCAAATTTGAAGCTGCTCAACAGCAGCGGCTCTAAAAGTATCACCAGCAGCTATCACTACATTTTTACCAGCTTCTTTGAATTGGCTGGCCAACTTTCCTATTGTTGTGGTTTTTCCAGAACCGTTAACACCGACTACGAGAACAACTTGCGGATGCTTAGTGTAGATTGGCAATGGTTGTGCAACGTTCTCCATTATTTGTTCTATCTCATCAGCCAATAATTTTTTTATTTCAGATGTAGATAATCGACTTCCCAGGTTTCCTTGAGCCATGTTGGCCGCAACTCTCATAGCTGTATCTACCCCCATATCGGAAGCGATTAATAACTCCTCCAGTTGTTCGAGCATATCATCATCAAATTTACGTTTAAGGACTTTTACTTTTCTTCGGCCTAGAATTTTTCCAACAAAAGTTTCTTTTTTTTCCTCAGGCTCGGTAGGTTTTAAACTGGTTACTGCGTTTTGCTCAATTTGAGGATTAATTGGGACAGGTTCAATTTCGACATGCGCGTCTGTATCAAGGTCACCAGTTTCTTTTTTTTCCTCAGGTTCGATAGGTTCTGATGTAGTTGGAGCGTTTTGTTCTAATTGAGGCTCAACTGGAACAGGTTCAATATCGGCTTGATCATTTGCAGCGTAATCAACAGTTTCTTTTTGCGTTTTGAGGTCTTCCTCTAATTGAACTTCTTCCGCTTCACCTCCATCTTCTACAATTGCATCTAAGCCTTCATCTATTTTAGAGGAGGATTTGAACAAGCGCTCTTTGAGTTTTTTAAAAAATCCCATCAACTACACCATTTGAAATCTCTGATATTGATTAGTACTAAATCAATATAAATTAACGATCGAAGATAACTGCATTCATTTAAGCTTATCCAGTTACTTGTTTCGAGGGTTACCCTAAATTTCGTCATTGAAATATTTTATTGTTGATTTAATTGCATTTGGCGCTGCCTGACCTAACCCGCAGATAGAAGCATCAACCATAGTTTGGCATACTTCCTCCAACAGTTCCGTATCCCATTCCTTATTTTCCATTAATTTTACAGCTTTTTCGCAGCCAACCCTACATGGAGTGCATTGTCCACAGCTTTCATCTTCAAAAAACTTCAACATGTTTAAAGCAGCGCCACGAGCGCTATCTTTATTTGACAAAATAACCACCGCTGCTGATCCAATAAAAGTGTCGTGGGGTTGGAGCGTGTCAAAATCCATCGGCACATCATTGAGTTTGGCAGGTAATAATCCAGAAGAAGGCCCACCTGGTTGATACGCTTTAAATATATGACCTTCCTTCATCCCACCAGCAGCATCAATAATGTCTAGAATTGTTGATCCAGCGGGCAGTAAATAAATACCAGGATTTTGAACTCGACCTGATACGGAGTAGGTTCGAAGGCCTTTTCTACCATTTTTTTCCACACTATTTAGTATTTCAGGACCTTCTCTACAAATCCGAGCAACCCAGTGGAGCGTTTCAATATTGTGAACGAGCGTTGGCCTACCAAACAACCCTACTTGAGCAACAAACGGAGGACGGTGTCTTGGTAACCCTCTTTTGCCCTCAATGGACTCTATCATTGCACTTTCTTCGCCACAAATATAGGCGCCAGCACCTCTGCGCAGCTCTATATAATTTGGCTCCACTATCCCTGCTTGTTCCAGTGCACTTATTTCCCCGCGTAGTATTTCCAAAATTGCAGGATATTCGTCACGCATATAAATATATGCTTTTTCCGCCTCTATGGCCCAGGCAGCTATAAGCATCCCCTCAAGGAACAAGTGAGGAGTTCTTTCCAGATAAAATCTATCCTTAAACGTTCCGGGCTCGCCTTCATCTCCATTAACTGCAATAAAACGTGAACCTTCGTTCATGCGAACAAACCCCCACTTTTTACCAGAAGGAAATCCAGCCCCACCGAGCCCCCTTAAGCCTGAGTCCAAGATTTTGTTTTGAATAGCTTCCCAGTCACCTTCTAGTCTCAAGTCTAAAAGTGTTTGATAACCTCCATTACTAAAATAATCTTGAAACCCTTCATACTCTGGAATGCTACAGTGAAAATGCTGATCAGATATCGCAGCTTTAACTTTTTCAGTAGATGCGTAGTCTATATGATTATGCCCTATTTCCAAAGTCGGGGCAGTATCACATCTGCCCATACAGGGGGCGCGTAACACTCGCACTTCTTTGGGGTCCAAACCATTTTGAAGTTCTTCACGAAGCCTCTGAGCTCCAGCTAATTCACAAGATAGGGAGTCGCAGACCCTAATTGTCAATTTGGGAGGTGGCGTTTCATCTTCTTTAACAATATCAAAGTGCGCATAAAATGATGCCACCTCATAAACTTCTGCCATTGATAATTTTAATTCTTCAGCCAAAGCACAGAGATGCTGCGCAGATAAATAACCATACTTATCTTGAATAAGATGTAAAAACTCTATCAGAAGATCTTTTTGCCTGGGTCGGTTTGCTAAAAGAGATTTGACCTCGCTTAGAGACTCATCTTCAAATTGGCGACCTTTAGGAGTACGGCGCCCCTTTCCTTTGGCCGATTTCCAAACACCTTTATTTTGGTCTAAAGCCATTTAATTACTCCCCAGATCTTTATATTAAGTTTTATAATCAAAGTGAACGTTTTTAACACTTAAAAACGACCTTGAAACAATTACATACGATAGATAGCTGTCTTCTCTTTTAAAACAAATGTATTAGCCTTTATCTTTTTTAACTGATAATTCACCATCCCGAAATTCAATAACTAAATCCGTCAAATGCAAAGTTCTAGATTTATCTGTAATAACACTGTCGCTCGATCTAATTACTGCATACCCTCTGTCTAAAGTCTGACGATACCCGAGTGTCTCTCTTAATCGATCAATGGACTGTAGTTTTGTTCCAAGGTCTTTTACTCTGATGTCATAAGCTTTTTTTAACCTTAATGATAAATCATTAAGGCTTCTATGCTCCCGCTGTATATCACGTATTAAAGACAAGCTCTCAATTCTTGAAAAGAGTGAACTTAAAGTTTGTTTCCTTAAGTCAATAAAATGACCAAATAAATTTACTAGTTGCTTCGCCTGTAAATCGAATTTACCTAACGAATTTTCCAACCGCATAAATAACGACACTGGCTTGATGCCAGTGCTTATTTCAAGCAGCCTACTTTTTTTCAATCTTACAGTAGAACTTAAAGAGGATGGCAACCTAGTACTTATGGAATCCAACCGTTGAGTTGGTCCCTCTAGTAATCCAAACACTCTAGGTAATGATCTAGAAAAATCCAACAATCGTTGAGAGCGGTTTGATAAAATCTGACTGAGAGCTCTGCTGAGACGTGCTTCATTGTTGTCTATTGCAGCCAATAATTCATGCCTCACAGGAACAGCCATTTCTGCCGCAGCCGAAGGGGTAGGAGCTCTAACATCGGCAACATAATCAAGAAGGGTTGTATCTGTTTCATGACCTATTGCTGATATCAAAGGAATTGTCGATTTAAATGCTGACCTTACCACAAGCTCTTCATTAAAACCCCAAAGATCTTCTATAGACCCTCCTCCTCGAGCTACGATTATTAAATCAGGCGCAATAAGTGGATTTTTTTTAGCCCAAGAATTAAATCCCTCGATTGCTGCAGAAACTTCTTTGGCGCAATTATCTCCTTGCACTGCAACCGGCCATAAAACTACTTTTCTAGGAAAACGATCGGCCAAACGATGTAAAATATCTTTGATAACAGCACCAGATGGGGAGGTTACTACGCCTATAATTTCAGGCAAATAAGGCAACGGCATCTTATGTTCAGGATTAAAAATCCCTTCGGCTTGAAACTGTTTTTTTCTTTTCTCCAACATGGCCATTAGAGCGCCAACACCAGCAGGTCTTAAATCATCAATAATTATTTGGTATTTAGATTGACCCCCAAAGGTAGTCACTCTTCCTCTAGCAATTACCTCCATCCCTTCTTCAGGTCTTGTAATTAATTTATCAGCAACGCCCTTCCAGATAACACCAGCGATTACTGATTTTTCATCTTTCAAATCCAAATAAACGTGACCAGACCTAGGCAAACTTACACGGCCAATTTCACCTCTAATTCGAACATAAGAAAATTCATCTTCAATAAGTCTTTTAATAGCATTGGAAATCTCACTTACAGAAAACTCTGGCTCATTGATTCCCGGTATTTGATTTTCGAAAAGATCTGACATTAGTAACTCCTTAAAAAAATTTAAACCTTGATGAGCACAAGAGCAATTAGTTTTGGTGAGCCTTGCCCAATCAAATGTTGTTGATTATTAAAAATTAGAGATCTTAAGGTGATTCAATTATGAATATATTGATATTAGGGAGTGGAGGCCGTGAACATTCTCTAGCCTGGGCTATCAAACAAAACCCCAAGTGTGATAATATATTCGTAGCACCAGGAAATGCAGGTATTGCTCAAATTGCGAAGTGTATAAGCGTCGATATTCTTAACGCTACCCAGATCGTAAACACAGTAAAAGAGTACAATATCGACTTTGTTCTAATTGGCCCCGAGGCACCTCTAGCGGAGGGTGTTAGTGATATTTTAAAAAGAGAAGGAATTTTGACGCTTGGACCTTCTAAAGCATCGTCTCAATTGGAAACAAGTAAAAAGTTTACAAAAGAAATCTGCGATGCCTCCGGAGCGCCCACTGCCGAATATAGAAGCTTTGACTCACTGGAACCAGCTTTAGCTTATGTAGAAACTAAAGGGGCGCCTTTGGTTGTTAAAGCTGACGGGCTAGCTGCGGGTAAAGGTGTGATCGTAGCTACAGATATTGAGATGGCCATATCGGCAGTGCATGAAATTTTTAGCGGATCTTTTGGAAACGCTGGTGCAAGTGTTGTGATTGAAGAGTTTATGGAAGGCGAGGAGGCATCCCTTTTTGTTTTAGTTGATGGGGAAACAATCCTACCTATTGGTACCGCGCAAGATCATAAGCGGGTAGGAGATGGCGACACCGGATTAAATACTGGAGGCATGGGAGCTTACTCACCAGCTCCAATTTTAAATGAAGAAGTATTGAAAAAGACTGTTGAAAGGATCATTCGCCCGACTATGCGTGAAATGGTTAGGCGAGGCATGCCATTTACAGGCGTTCTTTACGCAGGCCTTATGATAAAGGAGTCCGATCCTCGTCTAGTTGAGTATAATGTAAGATTTGGTGATCCCGAATGTCAGGTCCTAATGATGCGGTTGGGTGGGCAAATTTTAGATGCTTTACTATCTACTGCCAAAGGCAAGTTAAGTGATGTAAAAATCAATTGGGCTAATGACCACTCTATAACAGTTGTTATGGCGAGTAATGGATATCCAGGTTCTTATGAAACAGGTACGGAGATAGTTGGATTAGCTAATCTGCCTTCAGATAGTAATTTTATGTGTTTCCACGCTGGAACAGTGGAAAAGAATGGAAAAGTGCTGGCAAACGGCGGACGTGTTTTAAATATAACTGCAAGGGCTGAAACCTTAATCAAAGCTCAAAAGAATGCTTATGAAATGATAGAAACTATTGATTGGTCAGAAGGTTTTTACAGGAAAGACATTGGCTGGAGAGCGCTATGACTTTTAGATCAAAATTGGAATTATTAGCTGCAATACCACATATAAAAGATGCACCAAAAAAAGAAACCATAATTGAAAATCTATGCTTTCGACCCGAAAGAAACCAAAGAAGTTTTCCAGAATTTATAGAATTAACACCAAATGAAGGAATTAAGGGAGACCGATGGCTGGAAAGTCCTTGGTTGAAACTTTCAAATGGGGAGCCAGATCCCGGTATTCAAGTTTCTATTTTATCTACTAGAGTTTGGAATGCGGTGAAATTTGGACCCGAAGCAATTCACCCAGGCGATACATTCATGTCTGATTTTGATACATCAGAGGAGAATTGCCCGGCAGGTACTATTCTCTCAGCGGGAACTGCTAAACTGAAAGTATCGGGGATTTTTAATGAAGGCTGTGTTAAATGGAAGGTACGCTACGGTGTGGATGCAAAAAACTGGATAACCTTAGAGGAACACAAATCACTTCGATTACGAGGGTTGTTGTGCTCTGTTGTATCAGCGGGACAAATTCGAAACGGGGACTTATTGAAAAAGTTCAGTTAATTTAAAGCATACTTAACTAAATTTGTTTTTCAGGCATTTGAACAACTAAGCCATCTAAGTCATCAGTAACTTGCAACTGACAAGTTAATCGAGACCTCTGCGGGTCAGGCTCATAGGCAAAGTCCAACATATCTTGTTCCATATCTTCACTTGGTGGAATCTTCGACACCCAGTCCGGATGAACGTAAACATGGCAGGTGGAGCATGCACAGGCGCCGCCACAGTCTGCATCAATTCCTGGTATATTATTGTCTCGAGCACCTTCCATCACGGTCAAACCGTTTGAAACCTCAACAACGTGTTGTGTTCCATTATGCTCAATATAAGTAATTTTTGCCATTCTGTTCATCCATCATAATTCGTGAAACTCTTCTAATCAGGTAAATTTAATTCGGCCATACCTTTTTAGAAATTATTAAAAGAATCTTGTCATATTATTCAATATGTTCTACTTTTGTTCTTTAAATAGTGACCAAAAATCAAATATAATAAAAAAATGCAAAATACTCTCTTAAAATGGCCAAAGCCACCAAGTGCTTGTCCCGCATCTTTTCTAAATCGTCCTTCACCTGGTACAATTGTTTGCGTCGCAGGATTAGTGATACTTAGGCAACGTCCTGGAACAGCAAAAGGTGTTATTTTTCTCACATTGGAAGATGAAACAGGAACAATAAATATAGTAATCTGGCGAACTTTATATGAAAAATTTCGCCGTGCTATAATTTCTGGGCGCCTTTTAAAAATAAAAGGGCGGGTTCAGAGCGAAAATTCAGTTATACATGTGATAGCTGAGTATGTTGAAGATATTTCATACATGCTCGATGATTTACCAAAGATAAATATGTAATTAAATACTAATCACGACCGGGAGCTCTGCTCCCGGTCTTTTAAAGTTAATTAGTTAAATTTTAGTACTATAAACCTCGGTTGCCCCTCTCTTCGAACTAGGAGAAGAACTGACTGACGGCCTTCACTTTTAGCACTCGAAACAAGCTCTTCTACTTCTTCGACCGAACCAATTGGTTTCTGGGCAACGTCAGTGATTAAGTCGCCTTTCCGCAAACCATTTTCGTATGCAGATGACGTTTCATCTACCGACATTATTATTACACCCGAGATTGTAGGATCTATTCCATATTCTTCTCGCAAACTATCAGTCAGTTCGGACAAACCAACTCCATCGATTGCATCCTCATTGGGCTTGGTCGGTTCAGGCGGTGCAACTTGTTTATTAAGTTCTTTATTTGTTGGTCGCTGCCCAAGTTTTACCCTCACCTTTATGCGCTCGCCTTGTCGGAGTACAATAACATCTACGGTTCTACCGACTGTTGTATCACCAACGATGCGAACCAATTCGCCCGAATTACTAACTTCTTTATTATCAAACATAACAATGACGTCTGAAGCTAAGAGACCAGCATCTTTAGATGGCCCGTCATAGATCTCCAGAACAATAGAGCCGCTTGGCTCTTTCATACCCAAGGCATCAGCCATGTCTTGATTAAGATCACCTATACTTACCCCTAACCAACCACGTCGCACCTCACCAAATTCTTTCAATTGCTTAACAACTGGTTCGACGACATTTGATGCCATAGAAAATCCAATGCCTATAGACCCACCGTTCGGGGATAGAATAGCTGTATTAACGCCTACTACCTCTCCATTCATGTTGAACAGTGGCCCACCTGAATTACCCCTGTTGATAGCTGCATCTGTTTGTATGTAATCATCATAGTTTCCTGCCAGCTCACGATTACGCGCAGATATTATTCCTACTGACACAGAAAAACCTTGGCCGAGTGGATTACCCATTGCCATGACCCAATCACCAACCCGTGATATATCGCTATCACCGAATTCTACAAACTCTAACGTCGTTTCTGCATCAACTTTCAATAACGCAATATCTATATTTTCATCACTACCGATAACAACCGCATCACGAAAAGAGCCATCATTGAACTCTATCGTTATCTGATCAGCACCATTTATGACATGATGGTTTGTCACGATAAAGCCATCGCTACTAATAACAAAACCAGACCCTAAAGCATTTGCATTGCGCGGTCTTTGTCGAGGACTATTCGGGCTTTGAAAATCTCGAAACAATTCTTCAAACGGGCTGCCTTCAGGCACCACACCCCTTGGTACTACTGGAGATTCAACTTTTGTCGTTGTGGTTATATTGACCACAGAAGAACCCACATCTTCAACTAAATCAGCAAAACTTTCCGGCGCACCGCGAGCATTTAAAACTATAGTTTGTAGAAAGACGCTTATAATCACAAAAAACGCGGTTAACATAACTTGTTGTAATTTTCTTATATCTTCTGCAGTCGAAATTCGTGCAGTTTTAAAAATATAAAATTGTCGCATTTAGTCCTCAAAAAAATTTCATAGTGGCCGGTCTTTTGTATTTAGGATGACATTCAAAGTTTGCAACAGCCTCGAAATTTAAAGTTCAATATTTTTAAATTAAAATGTTTTTATCAAAAGAAGTATCACACCTCCAAGTAGTGCCATACAAGCCCCAACCAAGCGACGTTGCTCATTAGGCATTTCTTTTAATGAAATTAACATCTTTTCTACAAAATGAGGGGCCAGAACATAAACTAGCCCCTCAATTACCAACACCAATCCTAATCCATATAAGATTGTTGAAATCATTTAGCTCCAAAATCAGACTTAAAATAATTAAAGAACTCTGAATCTGGCGACATTACCATTGTCGAATTCGAACCCTTAATTGATTTTTCGTAAGCATTAAGCGATCTGTAAAACTCAAAGAATTCAGGATCCTCTCCGAAGGCTTTAGCAAAAATTGCATTTCGCTCTGCATCAGCTTCGCCTCGAATTATTTCAGATTCACGCTTAGCTTCTGACACAATTACCACTTGCTCTCTATCCGCCTGTGCCCTCACACGTTGAGCAGCTTCATTACCTCTAGCGATTTCATCAGCAGCTTCTCTGTCTCTTTCCGCGCGCATCCTGGCAAAAGTCGCTTCTAAGTTTTGTCTGGGCAAATCTGTCCGCTTCAAACGTACGTCAACCACTTCGATACCCATTTTTTCCGCTTCCGCAATTGCACCATTTCGTATTCGCAACATCAAGGCGAAACGATCCGAACTAAGAATGTTATTTGATGAAACCGAACCCAATACTTCACGGGTTTGAGAACTCAGGATACGGTCTAGCCTAGTTCCAGCGATTGAAATTGCTGTGTCACCAGATGCGCCTGTCACTTCTCGAAACTTATTTACGTCAGTAATCCTGTAGCGAGCAAAAGCATCAACAACGAGCCGGCGATCATCTAACGGAGTAACCTCCAACGGATCTATATCGCGGCTTAAAATGCGATCGTCATACCTTACGACGTTTTGAATAATCGGAATCTTGAAAGATAGACCAGGGTCTTCCTTCGTTGCCACAACTCTACCAAACTGCAAAACAAGAACTTTCTCGCGTTCGTCAACAACGAAAATTGACGACATAACGCCAATGAAAATCAGAAAAACCGCGCCTAATAATATTACCATTCTATTCATTATTTTGTCTCCTGGCGTAGTTGATTCAAGGGAAGATAAGGTACAACACCACTTCCACCTGCTGATTCATCAATAATTACTTTTTCAACATCGCCAAGAACCCGCTCCATGGTTTCCAAATAGAGGCGCTTTCGGGTTACATCTGGCGCTTTTTTATACTCGGTTAAAACTGCACCAAACCGACTAGCTTCACCTGTAGCTTCATTCACAACTTGAGCTCGGTAAGCTTCAGCCTGCTCTCTAACCTGAGCTGCTTCACCTCGAGCTTGCGCTAGAATACGGTTAGCATAAGCGTCCGCTTCTTTTTCAAGTCTATCACGTTGTTGCTCAGCAGCCTGCACTTCTCTGAAGCTATCAATTACTTGCTCAGGTGGATCAGCCTTGTCAAAGTTTACTCGAACAACATTCACACCACTGTCATAACTATCTAACGTATTTTGGATTAAGAGCTCTAGGCTGTCAGAAATCGCAGCACGATCCCGGTTTAGAATGGGAGCAAGATCTGACTGCGCAATAATTTCTCGCATGGCTGATTCAGAAACAGCTCTAATCGTTGCTTGTGGCTCTCGCAGATTGAAAAGAAACCGGGCAGGATCGTTGACATTCCAAACTACCTGGAAATCAATATCAACGATATTTTCATCACCGGTGAGCATCAAACCAGCATCCCCGCCTCTAATACCAACGCCGATATCTTCAGTTTGCTCCCTATCAACAGGAACAACTTCTGCTCGCACAACTGGCCAGGGTGCGAAGTTCAAACCCTCTTCGCCAGTTTCAATATATCTCCCAAAGAACAATTCAACCGATTTTTCAAAGTTTTGAACAGTATACAAACTATTGAAAAGCCAAAATACGACTAAACCTGCGATAATTAAAAAATACCCACTACGGCCAAGCCCGCCACCACCGCTTCCACGACCCGACCCGTTTGCACCGCCAGAACCTCTGCCGCCCATCAGAACTCGAAGTTGTTCTTGGCCTTTCCTTAACATATCGTCGATTTCAGGAGGTACGGGATTGTTTCCCTCAGGCTTATTTTTCCCACCAGAAGGCTGCTTTCGTCCACCTTCTTTACCACTATCACGACCATTGCCGCCACCGCTGCCCCAAGGGCCGCCAGAATTTCCTGCCATTTTTATTCCTTTACCGGTAATATGACTTTTCGATGTTCCCTAATAACTGGGCATTTAAATAAATTTTTCAAGCTCTGCGAGTCGGTTTTCGCATTGTCACCAATTCTTCCGAAATTGTTGGATGAACCGCAATTGTTTTATCAAAATCAAGTTTTGTTGCACCCATCGTAACAGCTACTGCAGCTAATTGCACTAATTCCCCTGCAAAAGGTGAGACAAAATGACAACCCAAAACCTTTTGATTTTTTTCTTCTACAATCAATTTCATGAAAACTCTATCCTCCCTTCCTGCAAAAGCCTCACGCATAGATTTGAATTTTGTGGTATAAATCTCAAGCGGAGCAAATTGAGATGCTTCTTCCTCAGTCAACCCAACTGTTCCAACCTCTGGTGTAGTAAAGACAGCAGTAGGGATAAAACGATAATCAAGTTTTTCAGGTCTATCTCCAAACACAGTTTTAACAAAAGACATGGCTTCTCTAATAGCAATCGGCGTTAGATTACTGCGGTTTGTAACATCCCCAATTGCATAGACAGGCTCCCTAGAACTCTTAGAAAAATTATCTACTAATATTTCACCTTTCTCACCAATTTGAACACCTGAGTTATCCAACCCTAAGTCGTCTGAGTTAGGTGTTCGTCCAGTTGCAGTCAAAATTTTATCAAAATTTTCTTTCTTACCCTCAGAATTTTCGAGTTCTAAACCCTCTGTTGTCACATTTATTTTTGTGACATCTTCATTAAGAGAAATTGAGATGCCATTTTTAGCCATTTCTTCAGCAACATGGTCTCTAATTTCTTTATCAAAACCGCGCAAAATCTGATCACCCCGGTAAATGAGTTTTGTATTAACACCAAAGCCATTCATGATACTTGCCATTTCACAAGCGATATAGCCTCCGCCTATTATCGCCATCGATTTGGGAAGTTTCTCAAGATTAAAAATATCATCGGAGACTAAAACATTTTCAATTCCAGGAATATCCGGTCTGAAAGGTCGGCCGCCAGTCGCTATAAGGATTGTCCTTGCAGTAAATTTTTTCTTTCCAATTATTACTGTATTTTGGTCCAGTAGTTTTGCTCGTTGATCGTAGGTGTCTACGCCAGCATTTCGTAGTAAGTTTCGATATACGGTTTCCAAACGATCTAGTTCTAAGTGGAGCTTTTTTCTAAATTTTTGCCAATCAAAGTCGCTATTTTCTAAGCTCCATCCAAATGCAAAAGCATCCTCTAAATGTCTGCTAAATTCACTTGCATAAACCATGAGCTTTTTTGGTACACAGCCACGTATGACGCAAGTTCCACCATATCGATCTTCTTCCGCCAAACCAACCTTAGCTCCAGTCTCAGATGCTGCCACGCGCGCTGCTCGCACTCCACCTGATCCACCACCAATTACAAAAAGATCATAATCAAAGTTCATAGAATTTACCCATTAAATCGTCAAGCAATCAGATTTTCTTTGCAGCGTGTTACGCAATGTCTTTTTTCCAAGAAATTTCAGCTGTTCCGTCGGAATGTCCGACTATAACTGCACTACAGACGTCGATAAATAGACCGTTTTCAACAACACCAGGAATAATATTGAGGTCGCCGCAAAGTCCTATCGGGTCCTCAATTTCATTCAATTTTAAATCAAAAATAAAGTTCCCCTCATCCGTAATGAAAGGTTTTTCATCCTTCATGCGCATTTTTACATCAAAATCTTTGAATTTTCTCGCAATGAGCAGTTCTTCTATTTTCATTTGTGATGAAGCGCTGCCGAATTTGAGAACTTCAACAGGAAGTGGAAACCTTCCAAGTTTCTCAACCTTTTTACTCTCATCAGCGATTACAACCATAAGGTCAGATCCAAAAGCTACGATCTTTTCTTGAAGGTGTGCTCCCCCACCTCCTTTAATTAAACTCATTGATTGGTCAAACTCATCTGCTCCATCAATTGTTATATCCAGCCTGCCAGCATCATCCATTGAAATAAGCCTTATTCCCTCAGCATGTGCTTGATCTCTCGTTCTTGTGGAGGTTGGAACCCCAACGAATTTTAGATCTTCATTTCTAACACGTTCAGCTAAGTGGTGGACCAGCCAATATGCCGTGCTACCAGTTCCCAAACCCACTTTCATCCCACTCTCCACGAGTTTTGAGGCATGCAAAGCACAAGCATATTTACTGCGATCTGATGGGGATAGGTCAGCAATCATTGTTACGATTCCAAATCTTTGCGATGTTATAGGCAAAACAAGCAAAAGTTGCGAGAGTGATTTGCATTTTTCTGATACACGTCCCTTTTAGATGGCTATCGTCGCATTTGCTCAATTATAGTAATTAGTTCCATTTACAAACCTGATACGACAGTTTTACGGTGTATGCGATGTTTTTATCAGTTTTCGATATGTTTAAAATTGGTATAGGCCCGTCCTCAAGTCATACAATGGGGCCAATGGTTGCCGCAAAACGCTTTTTACAAAATTTGAAAAATTCTCCATTTAATTTTTCAGGAGTTCGTGTAACATTATATGGATCGCTGGCATTTACCGGAAAAGGTCATTCTACAGATCGTGCAGTCATTCTAGGGTTGGCAGGCTGTTCACCAGAAAATTATGACCACAACACCAGTGAAAAAATCCTTCAAGAAATTTCAGACAAAAAATTTATCAAATCCAATGATTTAGGAAAGTTACCTTTTAGCCCACAAACAGACTTAAAATTTGATTATGGTCCACCTCTAGATGGTCACCCTAATGGATTAATTTTTATGGGCCTAGATGATAGAGGAGATATTTTATTCCAAGAAACTTACTATTCTATTGGGGGAGGCTTTGTTTTAACCGCGGATGAGCTTTCGCATGGGAAAGATAGAGATCAAGGATCTAAAGTACCATTCCCTTTCAGCTCTGCAGAAGAAATGCTTAGCATGTCAAAAAAATTTGATAAATCTATTGCTCAGATGAAAAAAGAAAATGAACTTTCAAGAATTAGCAAAATTGAACTAGAAAATGGCATAAAACATATCTGGGAGTCGATGGATAAGTGTATTGAACGTGGCCTCAGTCAGTCTGGATTTCTTCCAGGAGGCCTCAACGTAAAACGCAGAGCTAAAGGTATATATGATGCTTTACTAGCCGAACGTGGACTGAATTTAACACCACCTCATACTATCAATGATTGGATGAGCGTTTATGCAATGGCTGTTAACGAGGAAAATGCATTCGGCGGTCAAATTGTTACAGCTCCTACTAATGGTGCTGCTGGAGTAGTTCCGGCTGTTTTAAAATATTACCTAAAACATGTTCCCAATGCATCAGAAAATAAAATTGAAGATTTTCTTTTGACTGCAGCAGCCATTGGAGGTCTCATAAAATTTAATGCATCAATAAGTGGCGCTGAAGCAGGATGTCAAGCCGAAGTGGGCAGCGCAAGCGCCATGGCAGCTGCCGGTCTTTGCGCAGTCCTCGGTGGTACTTCTGAACAGATAGAAAATGCGGCAGAAATAGCACTTGAACATCATTTAGGTATGACATGTGATCCAGTTGCTGGGTTGGTGCAAGTTCCGTGCATTGAACGCAATGGCCTTGGCGCTATCAAAGCTGTTTCAGCTGCTTCTTTATCTCTTAGGGGAGATGGAACTCACTTAGTGCCACTAGATGCCTGTGTCGAGACTATGCGTCAAACAGGTGAAGACATGATAAATAAGTATAAGGAAACATCCCTAGGGGGTCTGGCAGTGAACATTCCAAATTGCTGAAATGAATAATGTCAGGAGAATTTTAAGTTTTTAAGTTCGCCAAGAAGTCGAGTGCTGTAATTGCAAAACAGCATCGTTTAATAGTGACTTTGGTAAAATAAGAAGCAATTTAGGCTCATCGGGAACCAATTTTATAATTTTACCAACTGCTTGGTTTGAGGTTCCAATTTTGTCTGTTGGTTTCATGGTTAACCCTTCTGTCGACCATTTCAAACCATCTGATTGAACTTTTACTGAACCTAAAGGATAGAGAGAAACTCGCATTCCATCAAAAGAAGATAGCGAAAAACTTGGTGGAACTAAAAAGACGATGTCTTTTTCACCTATAAGAATTATTTTTTTATGCGAAAATTTTACTAGTGCAGATAGAGCGGCTAACTCGTGATCAATGCGCGACCCGAGAAAGCCGATGCCAATTATTAAAGGAGCGTCCGTGTTTAATAAGACTTTTTCTAAATCAGTAGTGTGTTGATCAGAAATCTTGATAATTTTCTTGGTCTCTATATTTCGAATTTTCTCTTGTGATATACTGTCCAGGTCACCAATTATTAACTCAGGAGAAATATCGTGATCAGCTAAAAAATTAGCTCCACCGTCAGCCGCGATAATAGGCATTGCATTATCATAAACTTCTGTAAAAAGGTATTCTGAAAAGTCAGCCCCACCTACAATCAATAATTTATCTGGGGTAGAATATAACATTCTTAATTCCTACTCACCCTAAACCAATATAATCACTATTAATTATCGATTATGTTTTTGATGCCGCTTTTATTAAATCTAAAATTTCCTGAGCGGCATGAGGAATATTTGTTCCAGGCCCAAAAATAGCCTTCACGCCTGCGTCTTTTAGATACACGTAATCTTGCTGAGGAATAACACCTCCACAGATAACAAGGATATCCTCCGCCTCTCTGGATTTTAGAATTTCAATTAACTTTGGGGCGAGTGTCTTGTGACCCGCGGCTTGTGATGAAATGCCTATTACATGAACGTCATTATCGATCGCATCTTGTGCAGCTTCCTCAGGTGTCTGAAAGAGCGGTCCCACGTCAACGTCAAAACCAATGTCAGCAAATGCAGTTGCAATAACTTTGGCACCTCGATCATGTCCATCTTGACCCATTTTGACCACCAACATTCGGGGTCGGCGCCCCTCCTCTTTTGCAAATTTTTCAACTGATTTCTGAATGGTAATGAAATCTTTATCACCTTCATAAGCAGCTCCATAAACTCCAGCCAATGTTTTCACCTCTGCACTATGACGCCCAAAAATTTTTTCCATCGCTGTAGAGATTTCCCCAACCGTTGCCCTGCAGCGAGCGGCATCAACTGCCGCCTCCAATAAGTTTCCACCATGCTCAGCTCGCCTAGTAATCTCTTCAAGTGCAGCTAAACAGGCTCCTTCATCTCTATTTTTCCTGATAACGCCCAAACGATTAACTTGAGCTTCTCTAACAGCTAAATTATCAACATCTAGAATTTCAATTTCTTCTTCTTGACTTAATCGATATTTATTTGTGCCAACAATGACCTGTTCGCCTCTATCAATCTCCGCCTGCCTTTGCGCAGCCGTTTCTTCTATGCGCAACTTTGGCATGCCACTAGCAACAGCTTTAGTCATTCCCCCCATCTGGTCCACTTCTTCGATTAATTCCCAAGCAGCATCTGCCAAATCAGCGGTAAGCTTTTCAACATAGTAAGATCCAGCAAGAGGATCCACAACGTTTGTTATACCTGTTTCTTCTTGTAAAATTAATTGTGTATTTCTTGCAATTCTCGCTGAAAATTCTGTCGGTAACGCAATCGCTTCGTCTAAAGCATTAGTGTGAAGAGACTGAGTTCCTCCTAGAACTGCTGACATTGCTTCATATGCTGTCCTTACCACGTTATTAAATGGATCTTGCTCCTGAAGAGAAACACCAGATGTTTGACAGTGGGTTCTAAGCATTTTCGAACGAGGGTTTTTTGCTCCCAAATCATCCATAATTCGGTGCCATAAAAGACGAGCTGCCCGTAATTTAGCCGCCTCCATGAAAAAATTCATCCCGATAGCGAAGAAGAAAGATAGACGGCCGGCAAATTTATCTACATCCATTCCTCTATCAATTGCCGTTTTAACATATTCCTTACCATCGGCCAGCGTGTAAGCAAGCTCTTGAACTAAATTGGCTCCTGCCTCTTGCATATGGTAACCAGAAATCGAAATTGAGTTAAATTTAGGCATTTCATCCGAAGTGTACTCGATAATATCTGCTACCAGTCTCATCGACGGTTCAGGTGGATAGATATAGGTGTTTCTAACCATAAACTCTTTTAAAATATCATTCTGAATTGTTCCCGAAAGTAAAGACTTATCATGGCCTTGTTCCTCACCAGTGACTATAAAATTGGCAAGCACAGGGATAACGGCACCATTCATCGTCATAGAGACAGATACCTTATCCAAAGGTATACCATCAAAAAGTATTTTCATATCCTCAACGCTATCTATAGCTACGCCTGCCTTACCAACATCGCCCAAAACTCTGGGATGATCACTGTCGTAGCCACGATGAGTAGCGAGATCAAATGCTACTGAAACACCTTGTTGCCCAGCATCTAGTGCTTTTCGGTAAAATTTGTTTGACTCCTCAGCAGTCGAAAAACCTGCATATTGCCTGACCGTCCATGGTCGACCAGCATACATTGTTGCCTTCACTCCACGAGTAAACGGCTCCTCGCCTGGTAGAGAACCCAGATGTCCCAGATTGTTCAGATCTTCTTTTGTGTACAGAGGGTTAATGTTTATGCCCTCTAATGTTTTCCAAGTTAAATCTGCAGCAGATTTGTCTCGCAATTCTTTATTAGCAAGTTCACTCCATTTTGATTTATCTTGTGTCATCTCAATTTCCTAAAAACAGCAATCATAATCATCCCTTGATCACTATATAATTTTTTTTATTCTTTTTCGATATTAACTGTTCGTCTAAAGTATTTAATGCCCTATGTAACTCAAAAGAGGAGTACTTAATGGCAACCCAAAGGCAATATGTAAATATGCTGGGTAGATTTATTATTATAACAGTAATTCTGTTAGCTATTTCTGCGCACAAAGCCCAAGCATCAGAGAACTACTTTTTAAAAGTTGAAAAAAATACAAACTTAGAAAACTTTGAGTGGACCCAACGACCTATCGTCATATTTGCCAACTCAGACAAGGACCCCAACTTTATAAGTCAGATGGAGTTCTTATCAGAGGACTTTAATGCATTAAAGGAGAGAGATATAATTGTTTTAGTTGATACTAAACCTAGCAATTCTTCATTTCTCCGAAAAAGATTGAGACCACATGGGTTCGCCTTCATTTTGATAGGAAAAGACGGGCAGGTAAAATTGCGCAAACCTTCCCCTTGGAATATTAGAGAAATTGCCCGTGTCATTGATAAAATGCCAATAAGGCAACAGGAAATTGCTCGAAAAAAACAAGAGAAAAAGTGATTTACAAGCTTACTTCAAGTTAAATCTTTTCAATAATGCTGTGAACATCCTCAACTCTAAATTTTTTCGGATCATTTTATTACTCAAATTCCATGATGGTTTCATCCACAGCTAAACTATCACCAGCTTTTACATTTATTTTTTTTACGCGAGTTCGGCGCTCTGCTCTGAGAATATTTTCCATTTTCATTGCCTCCACGGTGCATAACGCCTGGCCTTCCTGAATTTCCTCCCCAACCTTTACATCAATTTTAACTATCAGGCCCGGCATAGGACACATTAATATTTTTGAGGTATCAGGTAGATCTTTTTCTATCATGTGTTGGGCCAAATCTGATTGAAGTTTACTTCTAATAATCACCATCATATCACCACCACGATTTCGAATGCGAAAACCACCTGTTATTTTTCCCACTTTCATCGTCAATCTTGTATCGTCAACGAGCATGTTTGCCAGCTGATCGCCCGGTGTCCAACTACCTTCAACGCGAATTTTTGATCCGCCTTTAAATTGAACAGTTGAGCCCAATTGATCGGCGACAATGTCTAATTCATATTTTTTATCTTGAAGCGTTACAATCCACTTATCGCCAACACGTCGTTCATGATTATCCATACGGCCAGATATTTTCGTCCGCCTAATTTCTGCTACTCGATTCATAGCAGCGCACGCGGCAGCAATCCGCATTAATTCATCTTCTGGTAGTTCAACACCATTGAAACCTTCAGGGTATTCTTCCTCTATAAAAGCAGTCGTGATGTCTCCCTTTACAAACCTAGGATGATCCATAACCGCGCTTAAGAAGGGCAAGTTATGCCCTATACCTTCAACTTCAAAGCCATCCAAAGCCTCTCGCATGTGGGCTATAGCTTCTGAGCGTGTAGGAGCCCAAGTACATAATTTCGCAATCATAGGATCATAATACATGCTTATTTCACCACCCTCAAACACACCTGTATCATTTCGAACAATGTGCCCGGAGCTCTCAAATTCATCGGGAGGACGATAACGCGTTAGTCTTCCAATAGACGGAAGGAAATTTCTGTAAGGATCTTCAGCATACAATCGATTTTCAATTGCCCATCCATTTATAGATATATCGCTCTGCAGAAATTTTAACTGCTCTTTATTTGCTACCTGTATCATTTGTTCCACTAAGTCGATCCCACTTATTAATTCTGTTACAGGGTGCTCAACTTGTAGACGGGTATTCATCTCCAGAAAGTAAAAGTTCTTTTCACTATCAACGATAAATTCAACTGTTCCAGCACTTTCATAGCCCACAGCTTTAGCTAAAGCACAAGCCTGCTCTCCCATCTTTTGGCGAGTTGCCTTATCCAAAAATGGGCTAGGGGCTTCTTCTACAACTTTTTGGTTTCTTCTTTGAATAGAACATTCTCTTTCGTTTAAATAAACACAGTTACCATGCGCATCTGCGAGAACCTGGATTTCAATATGTCTGGGTTGAGTGATAAATTTTTCTATGAAAATTCTATCATCTCCAAAACTACTGGAGGCTTCATTTTTAGATGATTGAAAACCTTCTTTTGCATCTTGGTCATTCCAAGCAATACGCATTCCTTTTCCACCGCCTCCAGCAGACGCCTTTATCATGACCGGGTAACCAATTTTTTTCGAAATCTTGACTGCCTCTTCAGCAGAATTAATTAGCCCCATGTATCCGGGGACCGTTGAGACACCTGCATCTTGTGCAATTTTCTTTGACGTAATTTTATCACCCATACTTTCAATTGCGCCCTGTGGAGGTCCTATAAAAGCGATTTTTTCCTTTGAAAGTGCCTTAGCAAACTTACTGTTTTCTGAAAGAAAACCGTAGCCTGGATGGACAGCCTCAGCGCCTGATGATTTGGCCGCCGAAACAACTTTTTCTATATCAATATATGACTGATTTGCGGGCGAAGCTCCAATATGAATTGCTTCATCTGCCATTTGCACGTGCAGCGCATGGCGATCAGCATCTGAAAAAACTGCAACAGTTTTAATACCCATTTTATTTGCAGTTTTGATAACTCTACAGGCAATTTCTCCACGGTTGGCAACAAGAATTTTATTGAACATTATACACCCCTGTGATTATTCCGCTTCTAACGCTTCGGGAAAGTTAACTTTTATCAGATCAAGATCTAGTATCAATATTGCCTCATAACTTTCAATATCAAAACCATCTGGCTGAAAAGCTTTGACTTCTCTTCCAAACAACCAGCTTAATCGACCTGCATCAAGATTTCCTCGTTCAAAAGGTTCGCCACCAAACTGCGTTAGTAAAGCTTGGACAAAAGCGATATCTGCTCGCCTATCAGTAGATTTTCTATCTTTGAAGCGTTCTCGGATAACCAAAGCAGTAGCACCCTTTGGATTGGCTCTTCGCAAAGTGAATTGAAAATCAGTACCTGCTAACCTACCAGGAAAACCCCTATGTTTAAGCATGTAGGGAAGAGCCATTATTTTTTCTCCAAAAATAACTAAAAAATATTTAGTTAAAAGAAATGCTTCTTATCCACACCAAGACAAACTAAATATTTTGTAGTTATCAGAGGGGGATATTGTCATGTTTTTTCCACGGATTTTCTAGCCGTTTACCGCGAAGAGCCGCAAATGCTCTTGATATCCGTTTTCTTGTACTCCTAGGCTGTATAACTTCGTCGATAAAGCCACGCTCCGCCGCCACAAATGGGTTGGCAAAACGTTTTTCGTAGTCAGCAGTATGCTGTGCAATTTTTTGTTTATTTCCGAGATCGTTTCTGTGGATGATCTCGGTAGCCCCCTTTGCTCCCATCACTGCAATTTCAGCAGTGGGCCATGCATAGTTAAAATCACCCCTCAAATGTTTGGATGACATAACATCATACGCACCACCATACGCTTTCCTAGTTATTACTGTAACTTTAGGCACTGTTGCCTCACCGTAAGCAAATAAAAGTTTAGCGCCATGCTTAATAACGCCACCATACTCCTGAGATGTCCCAGGCAAGAACCCTGGCACATCAACCAATGTCAAAATGGGAATTTCAAAGGCATCACAAAATCTTACAAAACGAGCTGCTTTTCTTGAACTGTCAATATCGAGACAACCAGCAAGCACCATCGGTTGATTAGCAACGACGCCAACTGTCTGACCTTCGAGACGAATGAAACCAATTATTATGTTTTTCGCAAAATCTTTCTGTATTTCGTAAAAATCGCTTTCATCCGCCACCTTAACTATCAATTCTTTCATATCATACGGAGTGTTTGGATTTTCAGGTATCAGCGTATCAAGTGATAGTTCTACTCGACCTGGATCATCAAAAAAAGGTCTTACGGGAGCTTTTTCACGATTATTTAATGGTAAGAAGTCCATTAAGCGCCTGATTTCGGCCAGTGCTTCGACATCATTCTCAAAAGCTCCATCAGCTACAGAGGATTTTTTTGTGTGTGTGGACGCTCCACCTAACTCCTCAGCTGTTACAACTTCATTGGTCACCGTTTTAACCACATCGGGACCAGTAACAAACATGTAGGAACTATCCTTTACCATAAAAATAAAATCTGTCATTGCCGGTGAATAGACAGCACCACCAGCGCAGGGACCCATTATTACTGAAATTTGCGGAACTACTCC
>CACGIS010000020.1 GCA_902573175.1 Paracoccaceae bacterium
ATTAGCTACGTGACTGCTATTTTAAAATGAAAAGAGAGTAAATGAGAGCCGTAGTTACAGGAGGAGCAAAAAGGTTAGGTAAGGAAATGGCGATATTTCTTGCTGAAAGAGGCTTTGAAGTTGCTATTCACTATCATTCATCTGAAAAAAGTGCCAACGAGCTTGTTGAATAAAGAAATTGTTTGCCAAATAGGCGGCAGCATTGAAACTGAGTAAAATGACCCCCCCAGGAATACTAACGGCGTTACAACCAATAAAGGTACCAATTGCAATTGTTCAAAATTTCTTGCCCAAATTCCCAGTATAAAGCCTAATAAAGAAAACGAAATACAGGTCAAAACTAAAAATAAAATCATGGCGACAGGATGCAGTATCTTTAAGTCTACAAAGATCGCTGCAGTAGCTAAAATAACCAGACCGATAAAGAGGGCTTTAGTAGCAGCCGCACCAACATATCCCAGAATTATCTCGAAATAACTTATGGGAGCCGACAAAAGCTCATAAATAGTTCCTATAAATTTTGGGAAATAAATACCAAAGCTTCCATTTGAAGTCGCTTGCGTCATGACGGATAACATAATCAATCCAGGAACAATAAAGGCCCCGTAACTTATTCCTTCAACCTCTTGGATTCGACTGCCTATAGCTGTACCAAAAACTACGAAGTAGAGGGAGGTAGATATTACTGGCGAAACAAAACTTTGTAAAAGAGTTCTAAAAAACCTGGCCATTTCAAAGAAATAAATTGCTTTAACTGCTTGAAAATTCATTCCGCTTTCTCCTTAACCAGATTTACAAAAATTTCCTCTAAAGAGGATTGATCTGTTTGGATATCACGTAAATTTATTCCTGAATTGGAAAGATTAGATAGTAGTTTAGTTATTCCTGTCTTCTTTTGTTTGGTATCATAAATATAAGTTAAAGTTAGGCCGTCATCTGACAACTTTACATTTTCTTGACTGAACTCTTTGGGAAGCTGATTTAATCTTTTCTGCAATTCGATATTCAATATTTTTTGACCAAATTTTTGCATTAATGAGGTTTTTTCCTCTACCAAAAGAAGCTCACCTTTATTTATAATACCAACCCTATCTGCTATCGCCTCAGCCTCTTCAATGTAATGAGTTGTTAAAATAATAGTAACGCCATCTTTCTTTAAATCAGCGACGACATTCCACATGCTCTGGCGGAGCTCCACATCAACGCTTGCTGTCGGCTCATCCAAAAACAACAGTCTAGGCTCGTGAATAAGGGCTTTGGCAATCAGCACCCGGCGTTTCATTCCGCCAGATAACTCCATAAGACGAGAGTCCCGTTTGTCCCAAAGTGCCAACTTAGTCAGGATTTTTTCGGTTAAAGCATCATCTTTTTTCTTCCCAAACAAACCACGTGAAAAGTTAATTGTATTCGCCACCTTTTCAAAAGGCTCTAGAGTTATATCCTGCGGCACTAATCCAACCAGTTTTCGAGCGTCTCGAAAATTTTTAGATATATCATATCCGTCAATAAACACAGAGCCGCTAGATGGGTTTGTAATCCCACAAATAGTTGAGATAAGTGAAGTCTTGCCAGCACCGTTTGGGCCTAATAAAGCTAAAATTTCACCTTTGTTTACTTTGAGCGAAATCCCTTTTAGAGCCTCAAAACCTGTGGCATAAGTTTTTCTAAGTTCATTCACTTCAAGTAGCATAAAATCCATTCACCTTTTGGTTAGAATCATTCAATCATAAATCAATAATTTTCGGGTAAATCAAAATTACTCAGCGTTGCGAATTGTCTCGATCATTATCTGAACATTTTGAGGATCAGCGTCAGGCGTAATTCCATGACCAAGATTAAATATATGCGGGCCATTTGAAAGCGCTTTAACTATTCTTTTCGTCTCATCAATAAGGGCACTACCTCCGGAAACCATATGGGATGATGCCAAGTTACCTTGAATACAGCCATCCACTTGAACATTTTGACTGATCCACTCTGCGGAAACAGATTCATCCAAAGCCACACAATCTGCTCCAGCTTGTTTTGCAAATCCTACATAGCGATCACCAGCTTGCCTGGGAAATGCTATAATCGGGATGTTAGGATGCTTAACTTTAAGTGCTGAAATAATCTTTTTACATGGCTCAAGTGCATATTTGTCAAAATCATTTCCTTTTAGAGATCCGGCCCAACTGTCAAATATTTTTATAACTTCAGCTCCCGCATTTATCTGATTAGATAAATATTCTACAGTTCCTTCAACAAGAAGATTAATTAAATTATCAAACAATTCAGGATTTTCATTTTTTAAAAGATGTGCTGGCGCCTGATCAGGGGTACCACGTCCGGCAACCATATAAGTAGCCACGGTCCAAGGCGCACCAGCAAACCCTATAAGCGTAGTTTCGCTGGGCAGTTCCTTCGATAAAATTTTAACTGTCTCATAAACGGGGGCTAATGTTTCGTTTATTTCTTCAGGCTTTCGTAAATTTGCGAAATCCAGTTTTGTTTGCACAGTAGATAAGCGTGGGCCTTCTCCTGTTACGAACCATAGGTCAGCCCCCAATGCTTGCGGCAAGAGCAAAATATCAGCAAATAATATTGCGGCATCGAACCCATAGCGCCGGATCGGTTGGAGCGTCACTTCTGCAGCTAATTCGCTATTATAGCAAAGCGATAAAAAATCACCTGCCTGTGCTCTTGTTTCACGATATTCGGGCAAATAACGACCGGCTTGCCGCATCATCCATATTGGAGGTACTTTTTGCTTTTGACCTGCGAGAGCCTTTAAAATTTTTTTTGTCATCGTCTGCCTTTTTTTTCTATAACCTGTTAGTGTTGTTTGTCAGAAGAATTGTCAATTATAATTGTCACATTCGTTTCACTCGGTTAGTATCAACCAGCATAAAATAGCTTAAAGTAAAATAAATGAAAAATAATTTCCCCTCTCCATCAGCTCAATTGCGTATTGGCACCCGCGGCTCTCCATTAGCTTTGGCTCAAGCATACGAAACAAGAACGCGTCTGGCGGAAGCTTTAAATGCCAGTGAAGATTCTTTCGAAATAGTAGTTATTTCAACAAGTGGTGACAGAATTTTAGATAGACCTTTAAAAGAAGTAGGTGGAAAAGGTTTATTTACTAAGGAAATTGAGCAAGCGATGCTGGATAGAAAGATTGATATAGCTGTCCACTCGATGAAAGATATGCCTGTGGAGCAACCAGATGGATTAACGCTCGGATGCTACTTACCGCGCGAAGATGTCAGAGATGCTTTTGTTTCGTCAGACTTCAAAAATTTTAACGATTTACCAAGTGGCTCTAAAGTTGGCACTTCATCACTAAGGCGCAAAGCTCAACTTAAGTTTTCTCGACCAGACCTCGAAGTTGTTGAATTTAGGGGCAATGTTCAGACACGTTTAAAGAAATTAAAAGACGGTGTGGCTTCATGTACTTTTTTAGCCATGGCAGGTTTAAATCGTCTAGGATTGGAGGAAGTGGCCCAAAGCGCAATAAATCCAGATGAAATGTTACCAGCAATAGCACAGGGCGCGATTGGAATAGAATGGCGAGAAGAAGATAAACAAATAACCGATATACTTAAAAAAATACACCACAAAGAAACAGGACAACGTTTAAATGCGGAGAGAGCATTTCTTGCCGAATTAGATGGTTCTTGCCAAACTCCAATTGCCGGCTTGGCTACAATTGAAGGTTCATCACTGAAATTTACTGGCCAAGTTTTGCGCACTGATGGATCAGAATCTATATCTGAAACTGCTTCTTGTAACATTGAAGACGGGCCAGAATTGGGTCGGGAGATGGCGCAGAAGATTTTAACGAAAGCGGGCCCAAAATTCTTTGATTGGAGAGATTAAGCCTAATTTGCTTTTGGTAAAACTTTGCCTGGGTTCATTATGCCTTCCGGGTCGATTGCATTCTTAATTTGACGCATGACGTTTAGCGATACTCGATCTTTACGTCTCTCCATAGAAGATAGCTTAGACAACCCAATACCGTGTTCTGCAGAAAAACTCCCGCCTAAGGTTAGAACGACAGTTTCTATCGCCTCCATTATTTTATCTTTATGTTTTTCATCGTCTTTACTTGGCCAAACGGTGTAATGAACATTTCCATCACCAAGATGAGAAACAATTAAAACATCCGCATCAGGATCCAACTCTGGGAGCTTTTTCTCCATGACATTTAAGAATTTAGATACCTTGTCCAATGGAACCGCTATGTCATTATTTATTAAAGGGGTTTTTAAGAGGGAGATTTCTGCTGCAGCCTCCCGACGCTCCCACATAATCAAGCGCTGCTCTTCATTTTGCGCAATGTGAGCATCTAAGATGAAACCGTCATTTAAGTTTTTGTTTAAAATTCTTTCTAATTCACCAATAAGCAAAACTTTTCCATCATCGCTATATCGTGAAAATAATTCTACTGTTGTTTCCAATTCAACCATAACTAAATGTTCGTAGTCATTTTTAAATGGCTTCTTGGAAGTAGAAGATAGCTCCAAATGACCTTGAATATATCTTTTAGGCATATACTCATATGCCGCAACTGCTCCTCCGGTTCCATCCTGTAATTCATTCAGCAAGGCCAGGGCACTATCAAGACTTTTAACTGCAATCATGGCAGTTGCGTAAGCTTTAGGTTTTGGAAAAAGTTTTACGACAGCCTTGGTAATTATTCCTAATGTTCCCTCAGCGCCAATAACTAAATCTCGCAAACAATAACCTGAATTATCTTTATGCAACTCAGACATCAGATTCATTATTTCACCGCTTGGTAATACAATTTCCACTCCCAACACTAGATCACGAGTGTTGCCATACTTAAGTACGTTCGAACCCCCAGCATTTGTAGATAAAACACCACCTATCGTAGCCGAACCACGGGCTCCAAATGTAAGCGGAAACATTAAATCATTTTCACTTACGATCTGATGTAAATTCGCAAGAATTACTCCAGCTTCAACGATGGCAATTTTCGAATTTAATCGAATTTCACGGATTTTATTCATCCGCTCCATAGATATGGAAATCGCATTATCAGAATGTGTACCTCCATTCAGACCAGTATTGCCACCTACAGGAACTATATTTACGTGAAAGGAACGAGCTAATCTCACAATGTCAGATACTTCTTCGGTAGAAGCTGGACGAACGACGCACAAAGGTTCAAATTGATATTGGCCCAGCCAGTCTGAGGAATAGCGCTCTTTGTCAGTTCCCGTTAGTACATTTTGATCACCCAAGACCTTTTTAAGTTCCTCAATTAAGGACATCGAACCCACCAAAAATAAAGTATAAATTGTTCACTAAACTTGTATCAAATTTAATTCGAATAAACAAAATGAGCATATTAAAGCTCAATGCCATTTAGCCACTGGGGGTAGGCTCATTAAGACGGCATCTGCATCATGACCAGTTGTTAATCCAAATTTTGTTCCGCGGTCATAAACTAGATTATATTCTGCATATAAACCACGATGGGCCAACTGCTTTTCTTTATCATCATCTGAGAAGCTATCATTTTTACGCTTCTCTATAAGAGGAAGATATGCTGGCAAAAATGCTTTTCCAATGTCCTTAGTCAACTTAAAGTCGGCTTCCCAATCTCCAGTACAGCGGTCATCCATAAAAATCCCTCCCACGCCTCTGGCCCTATGCCTGTGAGGAATGAAGAAATATTCGTCAGCCCAAGATTTCAATTCAGAATACAAACCAGGCCCATGAGTTTCTACAAATTTCTCTAGCGTTTTATGAAAATGTTCCGTATCCTCTTCAAACTCTAAGCAAGGATTGAGATCGGATCCACCACCAAACCACCAGGCATAGGGGGTCCAAAACATTCTTGTATTCATATGAACAGCTGGACACTGAGGATTTTGCATGTGGGCTACTAAGCTGATACCGCTAGCCCAAAACCTTGGATCTTCTTTTATTCCGGGTATGTCTTTTCTTGCAACCATCGCTCTTTGAGCCTCAGGCCCTAAATTCCCATAAACTGTGGATACGTTTACGCCCACCTTTTCAAAAACACGACCATTTCGCATCACGCTCATTATTCCACCGCCAGCATCACTACCATCGTCAGCGGTACGCTCAGTTTCTTTGACTTCAAAGGTACCTGGTGCTTTATCCGAAAATGGGCCGGATAAGTGGTCTATTTCGATTTGCTCAAATGCACTAACAATTTCGTCTCTAAGAGATTTAAACCAACTACTAGCGAGTGATTTTTCAGTTTCAAACATTGATAGAAAATCTCCTGAATTCTTCCCGAACATTGGCTATGAACTTATAAAGTGTCAATGGAACAGCGAAAAAATGAAGTACACAAAAGTTAATGAGCAGCAATAGAAACGGGGTCAATTAAGCTCCGCCCCCCATCAGCATTAATAACCTGACCAGTAATAAATCCTGCTGCATTAGAGGCTAAAAAATGAACCGCCTCTACCACATCGGAAGCAGGAGCAATTCTTCCAGCAGGAGTATGGGCTTCAATTTCTTTCCTAAAATCAGGGTTTTCCCTTAATTTATCCTGCAAACTCGCAGACATAACAGACCCAAACGATACTGCATTCACTCTTATACGATGCTTAGCTAGTGCTACAGCCATTGACCTTGTCATTTGCTCTAAAGCTGCAGTTGAAACTGAATAAGCCAGAAGTTCGGGCTGCGTCAATCGAGCTGCTATAGACGACAAATTTATAATTGTACCTGCAAACTCATGGTCTTGCTCTTCATCTTGTTTTATCATTCGCTTTGCGACCATTTGCGATAATCTCAGTGAGGTCATTAAGTTTTGCTGTAGTAATTTTTCCACTGTTTCATCATCCATATCCAATGGATCTGTAGTGGCCATCTGACGAGAGGCGTTAACTAGTACATCCACTCGGTCAAACGCATCTACAGTTGCAGAAAGAAGGTTTGCTAAAGTTAATTTTTCACGCAAATCACCCGCAAAGTATCCAACATTACTATCGTCAGCACTTTCACCTAAGTCTTTTTTTAAGGCTTTTTCGTCAATATCAGCGCACATAACGTTTGCACCATTTTCAGCAAAATGGCGGGCTAGCGCCGCTCCAATCCCATTTGCCGCCCCTGTTACGATAATGGTTTTTCCATCAATTGAAAAAGACATCTTGTAATTTCCTAAAAGCTAAAAATTTATTGGATTTTCTGCTCGTATCACTTTAAATTTTTTTGATCCCGAAAGTTCAGAAAATGAAGAAAAATGACGTTGAATCGCATCCTCATATGGTAGGTGTCTATTGGCAACCAACCAAAGAATACCAGATTTTTTTAAATTACGCGAGGCTACTTTTATAAAATCCGCTCCAAGTCTCGGTATTGCTCGACCTAAATAGTGAAATGGTGGGTTCATAATTATAAAATCTAAAAGTTTAGGGGCCTTCCATGTTAACGCATCACACCAATAAAACTTTACTCTTTGATCGTTTAAATTGTTTTTAGCTAGATTTATAGCGGTAAAATCAGCCTCTATAAAATGTAATTTGCTGATACTATCTTTTTCAAGAGCTTTGACGCTTAAATAGCCCCATCCTCCTCCTAAATCAGCGCCAACACCTGTTAAATCTCCAGGTAAAAGTTGTGCCAATAATTTAGATGCTGGGTCAATTCCATCAGCAGAAAAAACGCCAGCTCGCGTTTTAAAACCATCCTCAATCTTTAGGGGAATATCTTTATACATTTCCAATTCGGCGGGTGTTTCAAACCATGCAGTTTTACCATGTGCCTTGGAGATAACGTTTGAAATTTTTGTCTGTTTTTTTAGATCACGTATTATTGACTCTATTCCGTTACTTTTTTCACCATCCACTATAATCAAACCCTCAGGAGCAGCTTTAGTTGCCAGGTAGATTAAGTGCCTAGCCAGCTTTTTTGAGTTTGGAATTGAAATTATTGCTAAATTAAATTTCTGCTGAGATATACTTTGAACACATTTTATTCCTGCTGCTTCGAGTTGTTCAACAACGGGAAAAAGTGTTTGATATGCAACCAACTTATCCAAAGAAAGAGATAGACAGTCAGATGGCGTCTCGGGATTGAAAAAAATCGCCTCGTCATCCTGGGATAATAAAGGGCCAAATTTACGCTGTACAAATTCTATGCGCTCAGGAAACATAATTTAAATTATTCAACAAATATTGTTAGAAAGATATTACTCTTTTTCCATAGTACATTGCAAAGGGTGCTGATGCTGTCTAGCACAATCCATTACCTGAGCTACTTTTGTCTCAGCCACTTCATAGCTAAAAACGCCAACCACTGCTAAGCCTTTTTTATGGACTGTAATCATAATATCGAATGCTTGTGCATGAGTAAGACCAAAAAATCTTTCTAAAATCATGACTACGAACTCCATGGGAGTGTAATCATCATTTATTAATAGCACTTTATAAAGAGGTGGCCTTTTTGTTTTTGGCTTGGTTTTGACCAATAATTCTGGGTCTTCCTCACCCTCTTCTTTGTCAGACATTATTTGTTGCGATAAAATATTCATTACTCAAATTTAGGCTTTTTTTTCTTAAGTCTATATATAAACAGAAATTTTCTACAGAAAAGGGAGTAAAATTTTACTTCAACTGAATTTTACCCGTATTATATCTTGTGTCGAGTAATTATAAACATACAACATATAGTATTGATAAGAAAAAAACCGTTAAAATTTAATGGTTTATTTGACGAACTTATCCTAATATTGTTAGATACCACTTAAAGGCCCGTAGAGGCTAACCGAGGCAGTAAAGGAAAATCATTTGAGACGAAGGCAAGTTTCGCCGGCGCGTGTCGGTGCTATATTACTCTCTTTTTTGTTCTGCGTAACTGCACCGATGGTCTTGATGGCAAACCAAAAGTATGCCGCCATGGTAATGGATGCACGTAACGGTAAGATTTTACACTCAGAGAATGCTAATAAACGGTTGCACCCAGCGTCTCTCACAAAAATGATGACCTTATATGTTGTCTTTCAGGCCGTTGAAAACGGTGAAATATCACTAGATAAAAAAGTGAAGATATCACGCCATGCGGCTTCTGAGCCTCCCTCAAAACTTGGTTTGAGATCCGGGCAAAAAGTAAGATTGCGTTATTTAATAAGAGCCGCTGCTGTTAAATCTGCAAATGATGCTGCAACTGCTCTAGGTGAAGCTATTGAAGGTTCAGAAGCGGCATTTGCACGAAGGATGAATAGAACCGCCAAGGCTATGGGAATGAACCGCACTACATTTAAAAATGCCCACGGCCTAACAGAGTCTGGGCACCTATCTACAGCACGCGATATGACAATCTTAGGTCGCCACTTATTTTATGATTTTCCCGAATATTATAATTTGTTTGCGCGCAAAACTACATCTGCCGGATCCACTAAGGTTCGCAATACTAATCGAAGATTTTTAGGCCACTACCGTGGAGCAGATGGTATAAAAACTGGGTACACGAGAGCGGCTGGTTACAATCTGGTTGCATCCGCTAATCGAAATGGCGAGAGAATAATCACCACGGTCTTCGGAGGAAGAAGCACAACTACCAGAAATGCGCAAGTAGCAAAACTTATGGATCTTGGCTTCAAGGAAGCTCCAAGAAACGTAAAAATTCAAAAACCAAAGCCTCCTTCTTATACTGCGATTGCAAGAGCGTCCCAAGTAAAAAGTATATCTAAAAGCTTGCGCCCTAAAATCCGGCCGGACAATAATGAAAATGGCATCTTGATTGCGGCTAATGAATACAGATCTGATATTTTATCTGCTTTAAAACAAGCTCAGATAGAAGATAAATTGGTGGAGCAAACATCGGAGCTATATACAAATATATCATATAATCCCGAGCCTAAGCCTGCATATAAAATCGAAACAGTTGATTACCCAAGAACAATTAGTCGTCTTACCTCTTCTGGCCAAAAAGATTGGGGTATTGATATTGGAACTTACCCAAACCGATTTACCGCTGACAAAATACTTATAAAAACAGCTTTGTCAGAAATGATCTCGCTGGAGGGTTCATTGAGAAAAGTAGTTAAAAACAAATATGGGTTTAGAGCAACTTTTCTTGGCCTCTCGGAAAGTAAAGCAGGCCAAGCTTGTGAACGCCTTAGGAATAGAAACATTAGTTGTGATATAATTTCGCCAGGCTAACTTTTTGCCGCCATTAAAAGATCACGCGTGTAGGGTTCTTTAGGATCCTGAAAAATTTGACCTGTATGGCCACTCTCAACTATATCACCTTGTTTCATCACAAGAACCCGATGTGAAATGGCACGAATAACTGCAAGGTCATGACTGATAAATACATAAGCTAATCCATACTTTTCTTGAAGTTGCTTCAATAACTGCACGATCTGAAATTGTACGGTTCTGTCGAGAGCCGAAGTAGGTTCATCCAAAATAACTAATTTTGGCTTAAGTACCATAGCCCGGGCAATGGCGATCCTCTGTCTTTGACCCCCAGAGAATTCATGAGGGTAACGATGTTTAAACACTGGGTCCAAACCAACTTCATTCATAACATCTTCTACTAACAGTTGGGTATCTTCAGAACTTTCTGACTGATGGACTTCCAAACCCTCAGATATTATTTGTGCACAAGTCATTCGAGGCGACAATGAACCAAAAGGGTCTTGAAATACGATTTGCATATCAGATCGTATTCGTCTTAATTCTCTTGTTTTTAATGAACCAATATCTTTACCATCAAAATTAATTTCACCCTCGAAATCAATTAATCTCATAAGGGCTAGAGCAATAGTTGATTTCCCCGAACCACTTTCACCTACTACTCCTAATGTTTCACCCATTCTTACATCAAAAGTAGCTGAGTTTAGCGCTTTAATATGGCCTACTGTCCGCTTCAATAAACCTTTATAAACAGGAAACCACACCTTGGTATCTTGAGCGCTCAAAATTATCTTGGAGTTTGCGGAGACTGATTTTGGGCCTGAAGAAGATACTGCCTTCAAAAGTTTTTTTGTATACTCATTCTTTGGCTTTTCAAAAACACTATCAGTACCCCCTTGCTCAACTATCTTTCCAGCATTCATTACACAAACTCGGTCAGCTATTTGCCTAACTATGTTAAGATCGTGTGTGATAAAAAGCATCGACATTCCAAATTCTTTTTTTAAATTTGCTAAAAGATCTAGAATTTGGGCTTGAATTGTTACATCTAACGCAGTCGTAGGCTCGTCTGCTATCAAAATTTTAGGGCGATTTGCTATTGCCATCGCTATCATAACACGCTGCCGTTGACCTCCAGACAATTGATGCGGATAAGCGTTTAGCCTAAACTCAATATCTCTTATTCCCACCTTTTCTAAAAGATTTATGCAATTTTCTCGTAATTTTTCTTTATTCAAGTTTTGATGTAACGATATTGTCTCTGAAAGCTGCCGCTCAATGGTATGCAATGGATTGAGCGATGTCATAGGTTCTTGGAATATAAAGCTAACCTGACTTCCTCTCAATTTCTGCAGAGCCCGCTCATCCTTTGGGTCAACAGAATTTCCATCAATATTTATAACACCATCAACTGAAGCAGCATTTCCCAATAAAGCCGCAGTACTTAGTGCAGTTACTGACTTTCCCGACCCACTTTCTCCAACTAAAGCAACAGTTTCACCTTTATTAACCTGAAACGATACGTTGTTAACTGCCTCGAAACGTGCTCCATCTTGCAAGAAACTAATGTTTAGATCCTTCACAGTAAGAATAGGTTTCATTTAAAGGTCTTCCTAGGATCAAACGCATCTCTCACACCTTCAAAAATAAAAACTAAAAGGGCCAACATTATTGCAAAAGTAAAAAATGCAGTGAAGCTAAGCCACGGTGCTTGAATGTTTTGTTTTGCCTGTAGCGTAAGCTCTCCCAATGATGGCGCAGAAGATGGCAGACCGAATCCTAAAAAGTCCAAGGCCGCCAGACTAGCAATGGTCCCAGTCACAATAAACGGCAGCATAGTAAGAGTAGCCACCATCGCGTTTGGTAGCATGTGCTTAAACATAATTTTCAAATTTGAAACACCTAACGCTTTTGCTGCTCGAACATATTCTAAGTTTCTGGCACGCAAGAATTCTGCTCTTACAACTCCCACTAAACCCATCCAGCCAAATAGAACCGACAAAAATACAAGCAACCAAAAACTACGCCCTAGGATCGCAAACATAATTATGATTATATACAACGATGGCACACCAGACCAAATTTCAATAAATCTCTGAAAAAGCAAATCGGTTCTTCCACCAAAATACCCCTGAACGGCACCTGCAATGATACCAATTAAGCTAGCTAAACTTGTGACTATAATTGTGAAAAAAATCGAGAGCCTAAACCCATAAATTACCCGAGCTAGGACATCTCGCTTGGTATCATCTGTCCCAAGAATATTTTCACTATTTGGGGGCAATGGAGCTGCACCAGGACGATCGACTGGGGTATCGTATGAATATGGGATAATCGGCCATAAAGAATAACCTTGTTTAAAGGAAGGTGTGTTCAAATCAAAAGATGCATTTAAGATTGCCTCCATAATTTCTTCTGGAGATTCAAAACAATCTTCCAAACCACCTGATATAATGAGGCACTGAACTTCAGGATCTCTGTAAACTGCTTCCGTTTTGAAATCTCCCCCAAAAGTCGTTTCAGGGTAGAAGTTTGCAATGGGAAAAAAATACTCACCTCGATACTTTACAAGAATAGGTTTGTCATTTGCTATTAGCTCAGCAAAAAGTGAAATAAAAAAACAGATGCTAAATATAACTAAGGACCAGTAAGCACGTTTATTCGCTCTAAAATTACGCCACCTGCGCCTATTAAGAGCAGAAATCTGCATCAGCCCTGTCTTCCTTCAAAATCAATCCTGGGATCAATAAAAACGTACATCAGATCAGATAATATTCCGACTACGAGCCCAATGAGTCCAAATACAAAAAGTGTCCCAAAGATTACTGGGTAATCGCGCGCAACTGCGGCCTCAAAACCCATACGACCAAGACCATCCAGAGAGAAGATCGTTTCAATTATTAAACTGCCCCCAAAAAAGACGCCTATAAAAACTGCTGGAAACCCTGCTATCACAATCAGCATTGCATTTCTAAATACATGACCATAAAGAATTTGCTTTTCTTTTAAACCTTTTGACCTTGCTGTGATCACGTATTGCTTTTGAATTTCGTCAAGAAAACTGTTTTTCGTAAGCAATGTAAGAGTAGCAAATCCAGATATAGATGAGGCGAGAACCGGTAAAGTTATATGCCATAGATAGTCTTTAATTTTTCCAAAGAGAGACAGGTTTTCAAAATTTTCTGAAGTCAGCCCGCGTAGTGGAAAAATCTGATAATAAGAACCACCAGCAAAAAGAACCAATAGTAATATTGCAAACAAAAAACCCGGGATAGCATATGCAAGTATAATTACTCCGCTAGTCCAAGTATCAAAATCACTGCCATCCGTAACTGCCTTTTTAATGCCTAAAGGTATGGAAACTAGGTAAGCTAAAAGAGTTGACCACAAACCCAAAGTAATCGAGACGGGCATTTTCTCTATAACCAAGTCGACTACACTGATCGAACGAAAATAGCTTTCACCAAAGTCAAATCGCATATAATCCCATAGCATATTCAAAAAGCGCTCGAGTGGTGGCTTATCAAAACCAAACTCCTTCTCAAGCTCTTTAATAAAATCATCAGGCAAACCTCGGGCTCCGGCATAGGATCCATCGTTATTATTGCCTACTTCCCTGCTTCCCCCAGAAAAAGCTTCAAAAACATCACCCTCACCCTCAATTTGCGCCAAAATTTGTTCTACTGGTCCGCCTGGAACAAATTGCACAAGAGTAAAATTAATTATCAGAATTCCCAGAAGCGTTGGAAATACTAATAAAAGTCGGCGAATAATGTATGCGCCCATAAACTACCTTAAAGCTCCAGAGGACTTAAGAACGTCAGCCTTATCTGAGTTAAACCACCAAAAATCAAGATAACCTAAGTCAAAGGGTGGTATTTCATCAGGATGTTCATACATATCCCAATATGCGACTCGGTAAGTATTATTATACCATTGAGGCACCCAAAACCGTAGAGATCGTAACGCTCGATCCAAGGCTTTGACAGATGTTTTCAGCTCTGCTTTGTTCTCTGCGTTAATAACATATTCAATTAATGCATCTATAGCTGGATTACTTACTCCTGCAGAATTAAAAACAGACACATCCGAACTCTCAGAACCAAAATATTGTTTCAAACTGGAAGATGGCTCCAAAGACATTGGATGCTGAGTTGTAAGCATATCAAAATTATAATTTCGCTTTCGGTCGGTAAATTGTGCTGAGTCTATTCTTTCATATTTAGCGTCAATACCTGCTGCCCGAAGATTATCTATATATGGTAAAATCACTCTATCAAATGCTGGACTGCGCTCGATAATTTCAAGAGAGAACAGCTCTCCATTAGAATTCCTACGAAGCCCATCGTCACCAACCAACCAACCAGAATCGTCAAGTAGCTTCGAAGCTGCTCTAAGATTTTTTCGGTCTAAAGCCCTCAAGCCTGATACTGAGGCAGTGACTACCTCATCATCCAAAATACCGGCGGGCAAATCAGCAGCCAACGGTTTTAGTAAAGCTAATTCTCCCTCGCTAGGCTTACCTTCCGCAGCCAACTCAGAATTTTCCCAAAAAGAATTTACACGAGCATACTGGCCAAAAAATAGCGACTCATTCGACCATTCAAAATTATAAAGCAAACCTATAGCTTCTCGAACTTTAGGATCTGAAAATTTTGATTTTCTCAGATTCATAACAAACGCTTGACCAGTTGCGATTCCGCCGTCTGGAAGCGTCTTTTTAATAACTTTTCCTTCATCCAAGGCGGGAAAGTCATAAGCAGTCGCCCAGTTTTTCGATACGTTTTCTATACGCATCGTATACTCTCCAGACTTAAAACCTTCTAAAGCTGCACTACTATCAGCGAAATATTCAACTGTTATGGTATCAAAGTTTGATCTTCCTTTCATCAAAGGAAGATCAAGCCCCCAATAGTTTTCATTTCGTTTATAAGTTATACGTTTGTTCACTTCGAACTCTTCCATAACATATGGTCCTGAGCCAATTGCAACTTCCATTCTGCTTTCATCTAACCTAGCACCAGTAACCTCAAACCATGCTTTTGACATAACCGGCAAGCCTCCAACGATCGGTATTGCATCGCGCTTAGATGCGTCAGGGTTAAAAAAATATTTTATTTTTTTTGGACCTAAAACTTGTGTATCTTTTACAATCTGTTCCAAAATTGCCTTATAGCTAGCTAAACCCTGTTCCAAAAACAGCTGAAAAGTATATTTTACATCGTTAGCAGTAACAGGTGTGCCGTCGGAAAACTGGGCTTCTTCTCTAATGTTGAAGATTACCCAAGATTGATCTTCCGGGTATTCGATGCTCTTAGCAAGCAACCCATAAAGCGAACCCACTTCATCAGCAGTGCCATCCAATAAAGACTCAAAAGGTGCTGAAGCAAGCGCACCAGACCGTCCTTTTCTTGTGTATGGGTTCATAGAATCAAACGTTCCCATACTCCAAATGGAAATATCGCCGCCCTTGGGTGCGTTCTTGTTTACATAGTTCAAGTGAGTAAAATCCTCTTGATAACTCAACTCTCCAAAAAAATTAAAACCATGTGATTTTGTTATCTTTTCATCTGCCCAAGCAACCCCAACAAGCAAAATGACTAGAGACAGTGTAAACAGCGAACTAATTATGGGCAGAAAAACAAGATTTTCATCTATTTTTGCACGAGCATTTGCTTTGCGATACAGCTTTGACATTGGAAACCCCCTGATTGATACATACTTAAGTTTTATGGATCCATCATGGGGTTTCAAGGGTATCAGCGCATTTAAGTAAAATTAATTTGACAACAATCATTTAAGATGCAGGTGTTCGCCACTAAAACTAATTATTTCACAGTGGCGAGATATGCTATTAAGTTTGCCCGATCTACTGGCTTTTTTAATCCAGAAAATCCCATTTTAGTTCCGGCAGCATATTTTTTTGGGTTCTCCAAAAAACCATCAAGATTTTCGGGAGACCAGGTTTCTGCAACAGCTACAAGAGCACCGGAATAGCCATATCCATCTACAGAACCAACGGCACGATCAACAACAGCGTAGAGATGAGGTCCTGTTCCATTCGCACCATCGTCTAACTTGTGACAAGCTTTGCACTTCCCAAAAACTTTAACACCTTTTTCTATATCCGCTGCTAAATAAAGTTCAGCAAACTGTGGACCCTCTTCTTCCATCTCGTCAACTTCCACTTCTGCTTCAGCGACTTCTATAGCATAACCTGAAGCGTATTCGCCCCCGTGACCGCCACCAACATGGTAAATTTCTTCTGCTGCCCAATTGCCCAAAAGGTAAATTAAGAGGGCTCCACAAAAACCACCCAAAACTTTCGTCGCTGTCATTGTATCCATTTGATTTAACCTTTTGCTCGAATTTGCGCGTTATCTACTCTTTTCCTCTGGGATTATGCAAGGTGTAAGGTATATATAGTACAGGAAAATATTAGAAAATCGGATAAAAATGACAAACAGGATTGCCTTTCAAGGAGCTCTAGGAGCCTACTCTCACGAAGCTTGCATTGCCTACAGGCCTGATATGGAGCCTTTTCCTTGCCAAACCTTTGGCGATGTGTTGCGTGCAGTGCGTGATAGTGACGCAGAACTTGCGATGTTGCCTGTTGAAAACTCGTCTTACGGCAGGGTCGCCGACAGCCACCGTTTATTACCAGAATCAGGTCTGCACATAGTTGATGAATGCTTCACGAGGGTGAGGATATCGCTAATGGCTAATACAGGAGCTAAGTTAGAAAACATTAAGGCTGTAAGAGCACATTTAGTTTTACTACCCCAAGCTCAAAAATTTTTGGATAAACACAAAATAAGAGCAGATGCGGCTGCAGATAGTGCTGGCGCAGCTGCTAAATTAGCGGTTTCAAAAAAATTAGATGAAGGCGTGTTGGCAAGTAAACTTGCTGCCGAAATATATGGCTTGGACATTCTAGCGCGAGACATAGAAGACTATGGGCACAACACTACGCGATTTCTTGTGATGTCAAATACTCCAAATTTAGAGCGTCGCGGAAATGATAAATTGATGACAACCTTTATTTTTCAGGTTCGAAACATCCCTGCGGCTCTATATAAAGCAATGGGGGGGTTTGCCACAAACGGTGTTAATATGACCAAACTGGAAAGTTATATGGTGGGAGGCTCATTTACTGCAACTCAATTTTACGCAGATATCGAAGGACATCCAGATGATGAAAACGTCGCTAGGGCACTTGAAGAATTGAGTTATTTTACTGATACCTTATCAATTCTTGGAGTTTACCCTGCCGATAAAAATCGTTAGCAAATGCTTTCATATGTCGGCTGCATTTAGTCAGTCTTGCAAACGATCTGAAAGCCATTTCTCCAACAGAAAATTAGCTATCGATCCTTTCCGAGCAGGAAATATACTTTGATTTAGTCCTGCAAAAACGTCTAAAAGTTCCGACTTTCCAAACCACCTGGCGTCTTCAATTTCATTGAAATCAATTGTTATTTTCTCACTACGAGCAATACCATGACATCCAAACATCAAAGAATTTGGGAAGACCCAAGGCTGGCTCGCCAAATAGGATACTTTACCTACCTCAATACCACTTTCTTCCATCACCTCCCTTCTTACAGCCCCTTCTATTGTTTCGCCAGGCTCTACAAAACCAGCCAGCAAAGAGTACATTTTTTCAGGCCAATTTGGAGACCTCCCAAGCAAAACCTTATCGCCACTTGTGATTAGCATGATCACAACTGGATCCGTCCTAGGGAAATGAGAAATTCCACAATTATCACAGTTTTTTTGCCATCCAGAGAGCATCATTTTAAGTAGTGAACCGCAGGAGGAGCAATATTTTTGAGTAGTGTGCCAGTGAAACAGACCCTTAGCAATTGAACACAGCTCTGCTTCTCTTTTATTCAAATTTAATATTTGACCTCTTAGCTCACAAAAAGCATATTTTTTATCTAACTTTGGATGGCGCTGTTGAGTTGGGTCAAAAAATACGTTTGGATCAGGCTGTTCTCCAGTAGTTGGTTCCCATTGAGATACATCAAAAGCAATGTAATTGTGGTTGTTTTCGGATCCCAAGAAAATTTCAACCGCACCTTCACAGAGTGGATGGGGAAACTCAAACTTTGCCAAAGAAGGTTGATTTTCTAAATCCATTAAAATTTTGCCCCGCCAGACAAAAATCACAGAATCGCCCTTTGAAGCTTTTGCTTTTTCCGTTCCACGAGAAGCAGCAGATCTATTTAATCCAGAACCTCCAAAAGTTACGTCTTCAGCATTTCTCACAAGAATATCTCCGCTAAAATCCTATCTATATTGATAGAATACTTTCGATTAGAAGCAATAAGGTTACTGCAGAGATCTTGAATAAAATCTCAAAGAGACCTATACAGGCATCGAGAGGTTGGTCGGGCAAGCGCCTCGCCAACCCGGTCAGGTCCGGAAGGAAGCAGCCGTAACGAGCACCGTTTGGGTCGCACTTAACCTCTCACCTTCAGTATTAACTTTTATCTGCCTCAGGTAACTTCGCCCAGTTTTCCTGGTCTTCGGTCTCGACGGCACAAGGCCTAATTTTGCGAAGCCTGTCTAGAGCTTTGCGCGGATCTTCTCCAAACTCTATCATAATCCGTAAAACGATCATACCCGTCCTTCCACAACCTCCTCGACAATGTACTAGAATTCTATCCCCATTGTTAATTTTTTGGTGTATATTTTTGGAAATTGGTTCCCACAAAACTTCTTGCTGCTTATCAACTATGCCAAAATCTTCTATTGGGAAATGTAGCCATGGTATTTTTTCTTTTTCTATTAAAGAAATAAAATTGCTTGCACCAAGGTCATCCATCTCTTTTTTTTCTGTTAGCGAAATAATTGCAGCCGGCTTCCAATTAAAAATTTTTTCAATATCACCCAAAAAATCCCCTTGAAGGCCCGGCAAACGGCTTATCCCTAATAATGCGGGTCCAAGGGGTATTTCGAAAACTTCAAAGGAATGCATTAGAATTTTCTTTTCAATTATATTGATGACTGGACGTCTAGCACACAAACACTTAGCTTATAACTACCTTTAATTAAGAACCACGATATGACAGCAGAAGAAACAACCCGTTATCAAGTATTAGCTCGAAAGTACCGTCCAGAAACATTTTCTGACCTCATCGGACAAGAGGCGATGGTAAGAACGTTGAAAAATGCCTTTGACGCCGATCGGATTGCTCAAGCATTCATGATGACTGGTATTCGTGGTGTTGGAAAAACAACTACTGCTCGAATCATAGCAAAAGGTATGAATTGTGTTGGAATCGAAGGGAAAACAGGTCCAACAACAAATCCTTGTGGTCAGTGTGAGCACTGTATTGCAATAAGCGAAGGACGGCACGTTGACGTTTTAGAAATGGATGCAGCTAGCAGAACTGGTGTCGATGATATTAGGGAAATAATCGATAGCGTTCATTACCGTGCTGCTTCTGCACGGTTCAAAATTTACATCATCGATGAAGTGCACATGCTATCTAACAATGCATTCAATGCATTATTGAAGACCCTGGAGGAACCGCCAGCACATGTAAAATTTATATTTGCAACTACAGAAATTCGAAAAGTTCCCGTAACTGTTTTATCAAGATGTCAAAGATTTGATTTGCGTCGGATTGAGCCAGAAGAAATGATTAAAATGCTTCAAAATCTGGCAAAGCTTGAAAATGCGAGTATTTCAAATGAGGCTTTGGCGTTAATTACGCGTGCATCCGAAGGTTCTGCAAGAGATGCACAATCGTTGTTAGATCAAGCTATCAGTCACGGGGCCGGGGAAACTAACGTCGACCAAGTTCGATCAATGTTAGGTTTAGCTGACCGTGGAAGAGTTTTGGACTTATTTGAATTTATCATGCGAGGTCAAGCTAAAGAAGCTTTGAATGAACTTGGCAGTCAATACTCAGATGGAGCGGATCCCATCGGGATAATTCGGGATCTTGCAGAAGTAACCCACTGGGTTTCTGTTATTAAAATCACTCCTGGCGCAGCCGATGACCCAACGGTTTCACCTGATGAAAAAGGTCGGGGGCAGGCATTTTCTAAGTCTTTGTCAATGCAAATACTTACCAGAACTTGGCAATTGCTCCTGAAAGCCCTGGAAGAAATTTCATCTGCACCAAACTCAATGATGGCCGCAGAAATGGCAATTATCCGAATAACGCATGTTTCAGATCTTCCAAGCCCTGAGGAACTGGTAAGAAAACTTACAAATACTAAATCCTATACTACGGTGGTTACAAAAGAAAGCTCTGAAGGAGCTGCAAACAATACCACTTCTTCTAATTACAAACAAACCCAACCCACAGAAACAAATTCTATAGGGAATGAAGGCAATACAGCCCTTGCTTTGGATGCCGAAACTTTAGCTTTGCAATACCCTACTTTTGAAAGTGTTTTAGGAATAATACGTAAGTTTCGGGATATGAAACTTCTCATAGATGTGGAAAACTCAATTCGCTTAAGTAGCTATGTTCCAGGTAGAATTGAGTTTACACCCACTGAGAATGCTCCAAAGGACTTAGCGCAGAGACTTGGTCAACTTTTACAAAATTGGACTGGCTTTCGATGGGCAATAACAGTAGTCAGCAACTGTTCCGCCGAAACAATTCAAGAGAACAGAAATGCCAAAGAAACACAGTTAAAACATGAAGCGAAACTACACCCTTTTGTAAAAACAGTTTTTGAAAATTTTCCAAAAGCGTCTATAACTGAAATCAAGTCACAGGCACAAATTATTACAGAAGCAGAAGAAACAAGATTACCAGAAATTGAGGGTGAATGGGACCCTTTTGAAGAATAAACTTAGGAGTTTAAAATGTTTAAAGGCTTAGGCGGGTTAGGCGATATGGGCAAAATGATGAAAGCTGCCCAGGAAATGCAGGGTAAAATGGCCCAAATGCAAGACGAGATGGTAAATATCATGGTGGAAGGCCAAGCTGGTGCAGGTATGGTCAAGGCTACTTGCTCTGCAAAGGGAGACCTTAAAGCATTAGATATTGATCCGACAATTTTTAACAGCAATGACAAGGAAGTTGTCGAAGACTTAATCGTAGCGGCGATTAAAGATGCTCAAGAAAAGGCTAGCGAAAAAGCAAAAGAAGAAATGGGAAAACTTACAGAAGGTTTAGGGTTACCGCCCGGCATGAAACTCCCATTTTAAAAAATGAAAAATAATCGAGAACTTGATGTTTTAATTGAGCTTATGGCAAAACTTCCTGGGCTTGGACCACGATCAGCGCGCCGCGCTGTTTTGCATTTAATTAGGAAGCGTAACTCTCTTTTGCTCCCATTGGCCGATATGCTTTCTAATCTATCAGAGACAGCCCGAGAATGTTTAAATTGTGGAAATATTACAACTACAGAATTGTGCGAAATATGTAGTGACCAAGACAGAGGTAATGGAGAACTATGTATTGTAGAGGATGTGTCCGACCTTTGGGCCATGGAACGAGCAAATATTTTTAAGGGTCGCTACCATGTTTTGGGTGGTACTTTGTCTGCCCTTGATGCCGTGGGCCCTGAAGAGTTACGCATACCAAAGCTACTAAATCGTGTTGTTTCAGAAGATATAACCGAAGTCATTTTGGCTCTAAATGCCACCATAGAGGGTCAAACAACAGCGCACTATATATCTGAGCAAATTGAACACTCAGTAAAAGTTACCTCGTTAGCGCAAGGTGTTCCGATCGGTGGAGAGTTAGATTATCTTGATGAAGGCACAATAATGACTGCACTTAAAGCTCGGCGCCAAATTTAAAAGATGAAAAATAACATTATTCTTCTTCGGCCTTCTCGCCTTCTTCTGGAAGATTGAAAAAGCTATCTGCATCCGAAAAGTCCTCATTGGCCTCTTCTGAATTTTGAGACTGATTTTCTGTTAAACTAAATGCTTCTAATCCCTCCATACTAGAGGGTATTTTTGGCTCCGCGGGCATTTCAAGCGATTTCTCAGTACTTACCAACTTACGTCTTTCATCATCAGACATGATGGCACCATCAGTCACCTTTTTTGCCGCTGCTTTTTGTACGGCAGTGTCTAGCTCAGATTGCTTACAAAGACCCAACGCAACTGGATCAATAGGTTGAATGTTTGAAATATTCCAATGGGTTCGTTCACGGATAGACTGAATGGTTGGTTTAGTTGTTCCTACAAGTTTTGAAATTTGGCTATCGGTTAATTCTGGGTGAAATTTGACCAACCAATAAATTGAAGCCGGTCTATCCTGTCGTTTAGACAATGGTGTGTATCGCGGGCCACGCCTTTTTTCTTCTCCTACAGCTGCAGGATTATGTTTTAAAATCAACTTATAGAGCGGATCTGCTTCAGCTTTTTTAATTTCTTGAGCATCTAGTTGGCTGTTCGTAACAGGATCAAATCCTTTTACACCGGTCGCCACGTCCCCATCAGCTATACCCTGAATTTCTAGCTCATGCATTCCAACAAAATCTGCTATTTGTTTAAATGTAAGCATAGTATTATCAACCAGCCAAACAGCTGTCGCTCTTGCCA
>CACGIS010000021.1 GCA_902573175.1 Paracoccaceae bacterium
GAATCAGTCATGATTGCGAGTTTTTTTCGCAATGTTTCAATATCCGCACCTTTTTTCCCAATTATAACGCCAGGGGGGTCGCAAAAGGTGGCTCAGATTTAAATTTTGGTACCTACGGCTTAAAAGCTACGACACCTGAACGAGTGACCGCTAGGCAAATAGAGGCTGCTCGACGTGCAATGACGCGTCATATGAAACGGCAGGGCAGGGTTTGGATTAGAATTTTCCCAGATACTCCAGTAACCTCAAAGCCTGTCGAGGTGCGTATGGGTAAAGGGAAAGGGTCAGTCGATTTTTGGGCTTGTAAAGTAAAGCCAGGTCGAATGATGTTTGAGATAGATGGCGTGAACGACGATATCGCTCGTGAAGCTCTGCGTTTGGCGGCCATGAAACTTCCGGTTAAAACACGAGTTGTTGTCCGCGAAGATTGGTAATTATGTCAAAGAATTAGTAATTTAGCCCCCTTTTTAGCAAGGGGGCTTTTTATTTACCAGCTATAGTTAAAGCTGATGGATATCCGCTCTTTTGACGACATATTCATTGGAACTTCGTGGCGTAACCAGCTTTCCCAAAGCAAGATTTCTCCGACCAAAGGATTTATGTATATGAATGGTTTAAGGTATTCTTTCGCATTAACAAGCCTAGAGGGTGCGGCCATCATCATGGGGTGCCTGGGATCTTCAAATTTAATAGCGCTAGTTTCAGGTGGCATTACGATATAAATTGTTCCCGAGACTACTGAATTTGGATGGAGATGTGCGGAATGATTGCCTCCCTCAGATAATATATTAATCCAGATATCTTCTAGTTTTAATCCTCGACCCTCTAAATTAAAGTCTAACTCTGCTGAAAATTGTGCAACGTGCAAGTCTAAAAGTTTTTTCAGATCCTCAAAAATTGGTGAACGCCAAGTGAGATCACTTAAAGATGCATAACTGGTGTAGCCTGGGTAATTGTTTTGCTCACACCACTTTTGTCCGGCTTCGTCGTCTTGAGCGATGGACCAGCAAGATCTTTCAATTTCCGGTATGTCAATTTTTCCAACTTCAGATAACTTTGCGTGGTAAATGGGCGTACTAAATAATAGTTTTGTTTTACTCATGATAGTCTTTAATTATTACTCTAAATATGTGCTTAAAAATAAATCTAGGCTAAGTCTTGCGTATCATCAATGATTTGCTTATACAGCGCCAATCTTAGTGTTCGATAATCAGAATCGTAATTTAAATTCATCCACTAGGTTAAAGGTTACCCAATTGGGGCCTTCTAGTGTTAGAGAGGTAAAGGGCAATGAAAGCCGGTGAACTGCGTGAAAAAACGCCAGATCAACTTCGTGAAGAGCTAGCTTCTTTAAAAAAAGAATCCTTCAACCTTCGATTCCAGCAGGCCACAGGGCAGCTGGAAAATACTTCGCGCATGAGAAGTGCAAAGCGGGATGCCGCAAGAGTATTGACGATATTGAACGAAAAATCCAAGGCTAGCGAGTAGGGGGGGCGAGAAATGCCAAAACGAATTCTTCAAGGTGTGGTTACTTCCGATAAAAATGACCAAACGATTACTGTATCTGTTGAAAGGCGGTTTAAGCACCCAGTTCTCCAGAAAACCATTCGAAAATCTAAGAAATACAGAGCTCACGATGAGAAAAATTCTTTTAAAGCAGGCGACTCAGTTAGAATAATTGAGTGCGCTCCAAGGTCTAAAACGAAACGTTGGGAGGTTTTGGAAGCCTAGGCTTCCATTATACCTCACTAAAGTGAAACCCTGGGGAACAAAATTTAGTACCCCAAAGGTCAGGAGAAATTAAATGATCCAGATGCAAACTAACCTGGACGTTGCTGATAACTCAGGCGCTCGACGAGTTCAGTGTATCAAAGTCCTAGGTGGATCTAAGCGCAAATATGCATCCGTAGGCGATGTTATCGTTGTTTCAGTAAAGGAAGCAATCCCTCGTGGTAGAGTGAAAAAAGGCGATGTCAGAAAAGCAGTTGTAGTCCGCACGGCAAAAGAAGTTCGTCGGGATGACGGAACTGCTATCCGTTTTGATAGTAACGCTGCGGTTATTTTAAGCAATTCAGGAGAGCCAATTGGTACTCGAATTTTTGGCCCTGTTGTCCGTGAACTGCGCGCAAAAAATTTTATGAAGATAATTTCTCTTGCTCCGGAGGTGTTATAATGGCCGCAAAGCTTCGCAAAGGTGACAAAGTCGTTGTTCTTGCTGGAAAGGACAAGGGTAAAGAGGGAACTATTTCGTCCATAGACCCAAAGGCAAATAAAGCCATCGTAGATGGAGTTAACATGGCAATTCGGCATACTCGTCAGAGCCAAACATCCCAAGGCGGGCGATTGCCTAAGGCTATGCCAATAGAATTATCAAACCTTTCATATTTAGATACGAATGGTAAGGCCACTAGAATTGGTTTTAAAATTGAAAAAGATAAGAAAGTTAGAATAGCTAAATCTACGGGGGATGTAATTGATGCTTGATACCGAAAATTATATTCCACGACTTCGGGCCGATTACGATGATCGTATCAAGGCTGCTATGAAGGAAGAGTTTGGGTATAAAAACAGTATGATGATACCACGACTTGATAAGATAGTCCTTAATATAGGTTGTGGTGCGGAAGCGGTTAAAGATAGTAAAAAGGCCAAGTCGGCACAGGCTGATCTTTCTGCGATAGCAGGCCAAAACGCTGTTATAACAAACGCAAAGAAATCAATTGCTGGCTTTCGCGTAAGAGAGGGCATGCCTTTGGGGGCAAAAGCCACTTTGCGTGGTGCTAGAATGTATGAATTTTTGGATAGATTGATTACGATCGCAATGCCTCGTATTCGAGACTTTAGGGGCGTTTCTTCTAAATCGTTTGATGGTCGAGGTAACTACGCCTTGGGTATAAAAGAGCATATCGTATTCCCGGAAATTGATTTTGATAAAATTGATGAACCGTGGGGGATGGATATCGTGATAACAACCACCGCAAATACAGATGCGGAAGCCAAGGCCTTGTTGACTTATTTCAACATGCCGTTCAACAGCTAATCGCGGAGAGGATTGATAGATGGCTAAAAAAGCAATGATCGAACGCGAAAAAAAGCGTGAACGTCTAGTAAAAAGGTTTGCAGCGAAAAGAGCCGAACTGAAAGAGATTGCAAAGGACGAGTCGCTTCCGATGGAAGAGCGTTTCAAAGCTAGGCTAAAGTTAGCTAAGTTACCAAGAAACTCTGCTCCAAATCGAATGCATAACAGGTGTCAAATAACCGGTCGCCCTCATGCATATTACAGAAAACTGAAAGTTTCTCGTATCGCTCTTCGTGAGTTGGGTTCATCGGGTTTGATACCCGGTTTAGTGAAGTCTAGTTGGTAGAGGGGAAAAAATATGAATGATCCTATCGGCGATATGCTCACTCGAATTCGAAACGCTCAAATGCGTGGGAAATCGACTGTATCGACACCTGCATCAAAATTGAGAGCATGGGTATTAGATGTTTTAGCTGATGAGGGCTATATCCGTGGTTACGAAAAAACTTCCTCTACTGACGGACATGGTGCTATTGAAATAAGTTTGAAATATTTTGATGGTGTTCCTGTGATTAAAGAGTTGAAGCGAATATCTAAGCCAGGACGGCGAGTATATCTTGGTGTGAAAGATATTCCTCAGGTTCGTCAGGGGTTGGGGGTTTCAATAGTTTCTACGCCTCAGGGCGTAATGTCAGATGCAAATGCTCGCGCCAAAAACGTTGGTGGCGAAGTAATTTGCACGGTGTTCTAGGGGGATAACTGATGTCTAGAATTGGTAAGAAACCCGTAGAACTGCCTTCCGGTGTCAGTGCGTCAGTTTCTGGTCAGACTATCGAGGTGAAGGGACCTAAAGGTGCTCTGGAATTTAGTGCAACTGACGACGTTACAATAACGATGGCTGATAATGCTGTGGCTGTGGAACCACGAGGGCAGTCCAAGCGTGCCCGTCAACAGTGGGGGATGAGCCGTACTATGGTAGCCAATATGGTGAAAGGTGTCTCTGAGGGCTTTAAAAAAGAATTAGAAATAAATGGTGTTGGTTACAGAGCGCAACTGCAGGGTAACACTCTGAAGTTGAATCTTGGCTTATCTCATGACGTTGATTTTCCAATTCCTTCAGACGTTACCGTGTCGGCACCCAAGCCTACTCAAATCATTATTGAAGGTATTGACCCCCAGAGAGTTGGGCAGGTTGCTGCTAATATTCGTGAATGGAGAAAACCAGAACCTTACAAGGGTAAGGGTATAAAATACATTGACGAGTACATTTTCCGCAAAGAAGGCAAGAAGAAGTAAGGACGTAAAGTTATGGCAAATAGCAAAAGACATTTGTTCTTGAAGCGCCGCATGCGCGTTCGGAACAAGCTTCGAAAAGTAAACGCTGGCCGAGTAAGGTTATCTGTTCATCGAAGTAATAAAAATATTAGCTGTCAGCTAATTGACGATGTGCAAGGCCTCACTCTTGCAGCCGCATCCTCTATGGAAAATGATTTAGGTGTTGTTGGTAAAAATAATATTGAAGCATGTACAAAAGTCGGATCTGAGATTGCTAAGCGAGCGAAGTCTGCAGGTATTTCAGAGTGTTATTTCGATCGCGGTGGTTTTCTCTTTCACGGAGGCATAAAAGCTTTAGCTGATGCCGCTCGTGAAGGTGGGTTAAAGTTTTAAGGAGACGGTAGGAATGGCTAAAGAACCAAATCAGAAGGGACGAAACCGTGACGAAGCAGCTCCCGAGCTTGCAGATCGTCTTGTTGCGATCAATAGGGTTTCTAAAACAGTAAAGGGCGGAAAGCGTTTTGGCTTTGCAGCTTTAGTTGTTGTTGGAGATCAAAAAGGCCGCGTGGGTTTCGGTAAGGGTAAAGCTAAAGAGGTTCCTGAAGCGATACGTAAGGCTACTGAACAAGCTAAAAGACAAATGGTCAGAGTTCCTCTGCGTGAAGGAAGAACTTTACACCATGATATCGATGGACGCCACGGCGCAGGTAAAGTTGTGATGAGGACTGCACCTACGGGTACTGGTATTATTGCTGGTGGTCCAATGCGTGCGGTGTTTGAAATGCTAGGTGTTCAAGATGTTGTTGCCAAATCGATAGGATCCCAAAACCCATATAATATGATCCGTGCAACTCTTAATGGGCTCGGCCGACAAGCAAGCCCAAGAATGGTAGCCCAACGACGAGGAAAGAAAGTAGCCGAAATAATTCGCCGCGATGAAGCACCTGCTGCGGAAACTGCTTGATATTAGAGGACAATTCGATGGGAAAAACGATAGTAGTACAACAAATTGGGTCACCGATACGTCGTCCTGAAAAGCAGCGTAAGACTTTAATCGGGCTCGGGTTGAATAAGATGCACAAAACACGTGAACTAGAAGACACACCTTCTGTTCGTGGAATGGTAAATAAAATACCTCATTTGGTAAAAATTATAGAAGAACGAGGATAGTTTAAATTCTCAGTTGAATTAGAAACCGTGTTTGTCCCTTTCGTCGCGTAATCGGGGGATTATTCCGGTAAGAGGAGAAGCGACATGAAATTACATGAACTGCATGACAATGAAGGTGCAAATCGTAAGAAAAAGCGAATTGGACGTGGCCCGGGTTCCGGTAAAGGTAAAACTGGCGGTAGGGGCATAAAGGGTCAAAAGTCAAGGTCAGGCGTGGCTATAAACGGTTACGAAGGCGGGCAGATGCCGTTGTATCAAAGGTTGCCAAAGCGTGGTTTTAATAATCCAAACCGCAAATCATACGCCATTGTTAATCTTAGCTTGATAGAAAAATTTATCGATGCTGGTAAACTAGATGTGAAATCCGAAATAACCGAAGATACATTAGTAGCCTCCGGTCTAGTTCGTAGAAAGCGTGATGGTGTCCGAATTTTAGCCAAAGGAGAGCTTAAATCAAAAATAAAGCTCAATGTAACTGGTGCATCGAAAGCAGCGATAGACGCTGTTGCTAAGGCTGGTGGATCGCTCACAATAGCAAGCTCTGTTGAATAAATACTTGTGAAAGACAGCCAGTGTGCTTAGATAATATTTAAATGTTAATGTACGCCGCTGAAGGATAGCCTATTAGCGGCGTTTTCAATAAATGAGAACTAAATGGTATCTGCAGTTGAACAAATGGCCGCCAACACGAGTTGGTCCGCTTTAGGCAAAGCAAAAGATCTTAGAAATCGTATTCTTTTTACACTGGGTTTGCTCTGCGTATACCGTTTAGGAACTTTTATTCCAGTACCTGGGATTGATGGTGCGGCGTTAAGAGAGTTTATGGAGCAAGCCCAAACCGGTATTGGTGGTATGCTATCGATGTTTACTGGCGGCGCGCTGGGTAGAATGGGTATATTTGCTCTTGGAATAATGCCATATATCTCGGCCTCGATCATTGTTCAGCTATTAACATCGATGGTGCCGTCTCTAGAACAACTAAAGAAAGAGGGTGAGCAGGGCCGTAAAAAAATTAACCAATACACGCGTTACGGTACGGTTCTACTAGCGACTTTTCAAGCATATGGCCTAGCTGTCAGTCTTGAAAGCGGAAACCTCGTTACCGATCCAGGAGTGTTTTTTAGAACAGCTTGCGTAATAACGCTTGTAGGCGGAACAATGTTTTTAATGTGGCTGGGTGAGCAGATAACTGCACGCGGCATTGGTAATGGAATATCATTAATTATATTTGTTGGGATCATTGCTGAAATACCAGCGGCTCTAGCACAGTTTTTTGCATCAGGAAGATCTGGTGCAATTAATCCTGCAGTCATTGTTGGTGTGATCGTTATGGTGGTAGTAACTATAGCATTCGTTGTTTTTATGGAGCGGGCGCTTCGAAAAATAATGATACAGTATCCAAGAAGGCAGGTAGGCATGAAGGTAATGGAGGGCCAAAACTCTCACTTACCTGTGAAAGTAAATCCGGCGGGCGTAATTCCGGCAATATTTGCCTCATCACTATTATTGTTACCCACTACAATTAGCACATTCTCTGGCTCACAGACTGGGCCTGTTATGTCGACTATTTTAGCATATTTTGGGCCTGGTCAGCCGGCATATTTAATCTTTTTTGCGGCAATGATTATCTTCTTTACCTACTTTTATACTTTTAACGTGTCTTTCAAAGTTGAAGATGTGGCAGATAATTTGAAAAATCAAAATGGATTTATTCCAGGTGTTCGCCCTGGTCAGAGGACGGCTGAACAGTTGGAGTATGTAGTAAATAGAATTTTGGTTCTTGGTGCTTCTTACCTGGCACTTGTATGTCTGCTCCCCGAAGTTTTAAGAGGCCAATTAAACATTCCTTTTTATTTTGGGGGAACCTCTGTTTTGATCGTCGTGTCCGTGACTATGGATACTATACAGCAGGTTCAATCACATCTTCTGGCACATCAGTACGAAAGTCTTATCCAAAAATCCCAACTTAGAGGTAAAGGAAAGGGGCGTAGGAAAAAGGGAACTGCGCGTAAATGAATATTATATTACTTGGTCCACCTGGAGCGGGTAAAGGTACTCAGGCCCGCCACCTTGTAGAAAAAAGAAATATGATACAGCTCTCTACTGGTGACATGCTAAGAGAGGCTAAAACCTCGGGAAGTGAAATGGGAAATCTAGTTGCCAAAGTTATGGCGCGAGGTGATTTAGTCACGGATGAAATCGTTATTGGTTTAATAAAAGAAAAAATTTCTGGCGAAAAGGGTGGGGGTTTTATTTTTGATGGGTTTCCTAGAACACTTAAACAGGCAGATGCTTTAGGTAGAATCTTAGAAGAGTGTGGAGAAAATCTAGACATTGTCGTTGAGATGAAAGTTGATGATGATGCTCTTGTTTCGAGGATAAGTGGCCGTTCGTCTTGTGGGAACTGCGGTGAAGTTTTTCACGATGTAACAAATCCATGGCCAGCTTCCGGCGAATGTCCAAATTGCTCCAGTACGGAAGTAGTGAGGCGAGCTGATGACAATGAAGATAGTCTACGCCAACGCTTGATGGAATATTACAAAAAAACCTCGTCACTAATAGGCTATTATTATGCAAAAGGTAATCATGTGTCTGTGAACGGTCTTGCTTCGGTGGAAGAAGTTCAGAAGTCGATTGCTGCAGTTTTGGATGGATAAATATATTTTTACGAGTCTAACTCTTGACGATTCCTTCTAGACCAAATAGACGGCAATTCTCTAGAAATAGAATCGATGATCAACTGATCAGCTTAGACCCTTAAATCGATTGGGTTTAATGTTGTGAAAAAAGGTTCTGGGGTTACGGAACCGCAACGAAAGGAAATAACGTGGCACGAATAGCCGGCGTAAATATTCCCACCGGGAAAAGAATACCAATAGCACTAACGTACATTACAGGGATTGGTAGGACAACTGCCGAAGAAATATGTTCTGCAGTTAAAATTGATGCAACTCGTAGGGTAAATGAACTATCTGATGCTGAGGTTTTAGCAATACGAGAGCATATAGACGCAAATTGTTCAGTTGAGGGCGATCTGCGACGAGAAGTGCAAATGAATATTAAGCGGATGATGGATATGGGTTCTTACCGAGGGCTCCGGCATCGTCGAAATCTCCCAGTTCGAGGTCAGCGAACTTCTACGAATGCTCGCACACGAAAAGGCCCAGCAAGAGCTATTGCTGGCAAGAAGAAGTAGGGAGGTTCGGTATGGGTAAAGAAGTAAGACGCGCAACGAAAAAAAAGGCTTTCAAAAATATAGCCTCGGGAGTTGCTCACGTTAATTCATCATTTAATAACACGAAAATTTTAATTTCCGATGTTCAAGGGAATGCCATTGCTTGGTCGTCAGCTGGGACAATGGGATTTAAGGGTTCTCGTAAGTCAACGCCATATGCTGCCCAAATGGCTGCTGAGGATGCTGGTCGTAAGGCTCAGGATCATGGCGTAAAAACATTAGAAGTTGAAGTTCAGGGTCCTGGTTCGGGTCGTGAAAGTGCATTGCGTGCACTTGCAGCAATCGGGTTCAACATAACTTCAATTCGCGATGTTACACCAATAGCTCACAACGGCTGTCGCCCACCAAAGCGTCGCCGAGTATAGTTTAAGCCGTAGAGCATGTTTCTTTGCTCTGCATAGTCGAATTTAACCTCGGGCGCGACAATCCTTTGGACATGGGGTGGTTGCAAGAATGGAGGGACGCATGATCCACAAAAATTGGGCCGAATTAATAAAACCCGCACAACTAGAAGTAAAACAGGCAAATGACCCTAATCGTCAGGGTATTGTAATAGCTGAGCCTCTTGAACGAGGTTTCGGTTTAACAATTGGTAACGCACTTAGGCGAGTTCTTATGAGTAGTCTCCAGGGTGCTGCTATAACCAGTGTACAAATTGATAACGTTTTACATGAATTTTCATCAGTGGCTGGGGTCAGAGAGGACGTGACAGATATTGTTCTCAACTTAAAAGGCGTTTCACTTAGCATGGAAGTTGAAGGACCAAAGCGACTTACTGTTTCATCAAAAGGTCCTGGCGTCGTAACAGCAGGTGATATTGAAGAAACTGCTGGCATTGAAATTTTGAATAAAGATCACGTGATTTGTCATTTAGACGATGGGGCTGACTTGAACATGGAGCTAACCGTCAATACTGGAAATGGCTATGTTGCAGCAGAAAAAAATAAGCCTGAAGACGCGCCAATAGGTTTGATCCCCATTGATGCAATTTATTCTCCGGTCAAAAAGGTATCTTACGACGTTCAACCTACTAGAGAAGGCCAAGTTCTAGATTATGATAAATTGACTATGAATATCGAAACTGATGGCTCAGTGTCGCCTGATGATGCGCTTGCATTCGCGGCTAGGATACTGCAGGATCAACTGTCGATCTTTGTGAACTTTGATGAACCGGAAGCTGCAAATCAAAATGACGAAGACGATGGATTAGAGTTCAACCCACTACTACTTAAGAAGGTAGATGAACTTGAACTGTCAGTTCGATCTGCAAACTGTCTTAAAAATGATAACATCGTCTACATTGGAGATCTGATCCAGAAGACTGAAGCTGAGATGTTAAGAACACCGAATTTTGGTAGGAAATCCCTCAATGAAATAAAAGAAGTTTTATCCGGTATGGGTTTACATCTTGGTATGGATGTCGAGGATTGGCCGCCTGACAATATCGAAGAACTCGCAAAAAAGTTTGAAGATAATTTTTAGATCATCAGATTTGGAGCTGTATTAAATGCCTACTTTGTGTAGGGAAAAATGGGCAGACGCCCCAAGGTGAGCCACCAACAACGCTATTGGTAGCCGGACAAAGTATAAAAATAGGAGATTAAAATGCGTCACGCAAAAGGCTATCGCCGGCTGAATCGTACTCATGAGCACCGTAAAGCGTTATGGGCAAATATGGCGGGCTCTTTAATAGAGCACGAACAAATAAAAACTACTTTACCAAAGGCAAAGGATCTTAGACCTATTGTGGAAAAGCTGATAACTTTGGCAAAAAAAGGTGATCTGCATGCTCGGAGGCAGGCTCGTTCGCAGCTAAAAGAAGACCAGTATGTAACTAAGCTTTTTGACGTTTTGGGCCCCCGTTATGCTGAACGTAAAGGTGGATACATACGTGTATTAAAAGCCGGTTTCAGATATGGAGATATGGCTCCGATGGCAATAATCGAATTTGTTGATCGTGATGTTGATGCCAAAGGGGCAGCTGACAAGGCTCGTGTTGAATTAGAAGAGGCGGCAGAAGAATAATATCAAAAAAGAAGGCCTTACTTATAACTTTTAAGGCCCTTTAATCCACGGCTTGGTTTCAGGTATTATTCAGTTTATTGCATCTTAGGAAATTGTAAACTTTTTAAACAATAATTTAAGTGTTTCATTTAATACCGTATATGTAGATCTACATGGTAAAAAACGATGATCCGAATTTTTACATTAATATTTTTTAGTTTTTCGTCGATTGTTTTTGCTAAAGACACTGTCCCACAGTCTGAAATAGAAATAAAACTAAGTTTCGTTCCGCTTGTAAAGCAGGCAGCACCAGCCGTGGTTAATATTTATGCTCAAAGAATTATTGAGGAGCGACGAAGTCCTTTTTCCAGAGATCCTTTTTTTCGGGATTTTTTTCGAAACTTTGGGCAATTACAACCTAGGGTCCAGAATTCACTAGGATCAGGTGTAATTTTGTCTGCAGATGGTTACGTTGTTTCCAATTACCATGTAGTTGGAGGTGCTACCGATATAAGAGTAGTCTTACATGATGGGCGTGAAATCTCTGGTAATGTAATTTTGTCTGATGAAGATAGTGACCTGGCTGTCCTTAAAATTAATACAGATGAGATGCTCCCTCATCTTGATTTGCGAAAAAGTGATACTGTTGAAGTTGGGGAGTTAGTACTTGCTATAGGAAACCCCTTTGGTGTTGGCCAAACTGTCACAAATGGAATTATTTCTGGATTAGCACGAACTGGTATAGCTTCTGGTTCAGCAAAAGGATATTTTTTGCAAACAGATGCTCCCATAAATCCAGGAAATTCTGGCGGGGCACTGATAGATATTTCTGGTTCGTTAGTGGGGGTAAATACGTCTATCTTGTCTCGATCTGGTGGGTCTAATGGAATTGGTTTTGCTATACCCGCTGATTTGGTAGGACAGTTTTTAGTCCAAGCTAAAGCAGGACGTTCAAGCTTTATTCGCCCATGGGCAGGTATGCGGGGTCAGCCAATTACATTTGAAATGGCGGCCTCTCTGAACCTTCCTGCCATGTCGGGTATGATAATATCCGAACTTCACGAACTAAGCCCATTTTCAAAGGTTGGAATTGGCGTTGGAGATATTATAACAAAAGTTGACGGGTTGGACATTAATAGCCCAGCCGAAATGCTTTATCGAATGTCCGTTGTAGGAATTGGCACTGCAGTTGATGTTTCTTATTTATCTCAGGGCATTTTAAAATCTTCAAAAATTGACTTGGTTGAAATGCCAAACTGGGAAGCTAAACAAATCATTCTAGGTCCAGAATTTATTTTTATGGATCTACATATCTCTGAATTGACCCCAGAATTTCAGTCGAAATTTGGATTATCCTTCTCCTCTGATGGGTTAATTGTTTTAGATCCTGGTCGAATAGCTTCTCGATTAGGTTTGAGAAGAGGCGATCTTTTGAGAGAAGTAAATGGAAAGCCAGTAGATGCAATACAAGATGCAATTTCTGCCATCAGTTCTATTAAAAGTGGTGGGAGCATAACAATTATCAGATCTGGTAGGCGGGTTTCTTTGAGGTTTAGACTTTGAGCGACTTATTTAATAATGAAAATAGCTTGGATGCTTTGGAGGCACCCTTAGCTGATAGAATGCGCCCTCAATCTTTGGATGAAGTAATTGGCCAAAATCATTTGCTTGGGGAAGAAGGGCCACTTCAAAATATGTTAACTTCGGGTATTTTCAGTTCGATTATATTATGGGGTCCACCTGGTGTTGGTAAAACTACGATTGCCCGATTATTAGCGGATCATAGTAATAGTCATTTTGAACAGATAAGTGCAATTTTTACTGGTGTCGGTGACTTAAAAAAAGTTTTTGAAGCAGCTAAGTTTCGTCGCTCGAATGGCCATAAAACCTTCGTTTTTGTTGATGAAATTCATCGTTTTAATAAATCTCAGCAGGATAGTTTTTTACCTTTTTTAGAGGATGGCACAATAATTTTAATTGGTGCAACAACTGAGAACCCATCTTTTGAACTTAACCCAGCTATTTTATCCAGGGTTCAAGTGTTGGTCTTAGAAAGATTAAATAATACAGATCTTAAGAAATTATTAGAGCGAGCAGAAAGTGTTTTAGGGTCGAAAATTAATTTAGATTTGGATGCAAAAATAGAGTTGCTGAAAGTAGCAGATGGCGATGGTCGAGCTTTATTGAATTTGATTGAAAATATTATTTCGTGGGAAATTTTTAACCCTTTAACTGTAAAAGATTTGTCGATCCGTTTATCAAAACGATTAAAAAAGTATGATAAAAAAGGTGAAGAGCATTACAATTTAATTTCGGCACTGCATAAATCTATTCGCGGTTCAGATCCTGATGCAGCATTGTACTGGTTTGCTAGAATACTAGATGGCGGCGAAGACCCCAGATTTATTGCCCGCAGGCTTTTGCGAATGGCTTTAGAAGACGTTGGATTAGCTGATCCTCAGGCCCAATCTATATGTCTGCATGCGTGGCAAAGCTTTGAAAGGCTGGGAAGCCCAGAAGGAGAGCTTTCTTTGGCCCAGGCAGCACTCTATTTGTCACTGGCTCCCAAATCTAATGCTTCTTATAAAGGCTTTAATTTGAGCTTGGATTTGGTAAAAAAGACAGGCTCAGAACCTCCACCAAAGCATATTTTGAATGCGCCAACTGATTTAATGAAGGACCAGGGATATGGCGCGGGTTATGAGTATGACCATGATAGTGAGGATGGTTTTTCTGGTCAGAATTATTTTCCTGAGAAAATTGATCGATTATCTGCATATCAACCTGTTGAGCGAGGTTTTGAACGCGAACTTAAAAAAAGAATTAGTTACTTTAAAAATTTGCGTGAAAAAAGAAAATCAATTTAAGTGTCTCTCTACTTGACTTGTTGAAAATAAGCTAACTAAAGAGAGCGATGAATTACTTATTGGTAGCATTAGGTGGCGCGTTTGGTTCAGTTTTACGCTATTGGGCTAGCTTTATTTTTTCATTCCCGTTTGGAACTCTGACTGTAAACATTTTAGGTTCCCTTGCTATGGGACTAGCGTACGGTCTTCTTTCGGAAAAAGGACTTGAAAGAGCTAGCTTATTACTCATGGTGGGTTTTTTGGGCGGATTTACAACTTTTTCTGCATTTTCTTTAGATGTAATGAAGCTGGTCTCAGATGAGAGAATTTTACATGCACTAATGTATATTTTTACATCGTTTTTGGGCGCAATTCTTGCTGTCTGGGTTGGGTTTTTAATAGCAAAAGGCTTGAGCTCATGAAGCTTGTACAACACATAATGATTCAAAGCATTGATGCAGACCAGAGGTTGGATCGATTTTTAAAAAGAAAATTCCCTCTACTTAAACAAAGTCAAATTGAAAAAATTTGCCGAAAAGGTGAAGTTCGTATTGATGGTGGCCGCTGTAAACCTGCAACTCGCTTGGTTCAAGGAAATGAGGTGCGTATCCCCCCATTAAAATCTGATGATATTTCATTGAATAAGCCTCGCATAAGTAAAAGCGGTATTTCCGAAAAGAACGCAAAATTGATACGAGATACCATTATTTACAAAGATGATGACTTAATAATCATCAATAAGCCCGCTGGGCTACCCAGCCAGGGCGGCAGTAAACAGTCTATTCATGTTGATGGACTTTCGGATGCGATCATTTTCGAAAAGAAAGAACGGCCGCGCTTAGTTCATAGACTAGATAAAGACACTTCTGGTGTCATGGTACTTGCTCGAACGAGGCAAGCTGCGAAAGGTTTGTCTGAGGCGTTAAGGCATAGAGAAGCCAGAAAAGTATACTGGGCAGCTGTTGCGGGAGTTCCTAACCCAACCGCTGGTACGATTAATTATGGATTAGTAAAACGATCAGGTCATGGAAGACAGGGTGAAGGTGAAAAAATGCAGTGCATACACCCTGACGCAGTTTCTTCAACCGAAGGTGCGAAGAGAGCGGTTTCGGATTTTATGGTATTGAGTAGACTTGCTAATAGGGGCGCATGGCTTGCACTGGTGCCCATCACTGGTCGAACTCATCAGCTTCGAGCTCACATGGCAGAAATTGGAAATCCAATAATTGGCGATGGTAAATATGGAGGATCGAGCCAGCAAAATTTAGGAGACGGTTGGGGAGCTCAATTCGGCGGAGATATTAGTAAAAAGCTACACTTACACGCAAGGTATTTGAAAATTGAGCATCCATTTGAAAAACGAATTATTGAAATAAAAGCGGATTTACCAAGTCATATGGCACGAACATGGAAAACTTTTCAGTGGGATTTGGATGAGAGCCCTAATGATCCATTTATTGATGAAGGTCTTTAAGTTTTGAATTGGTGTTTGCAAAGTACTTACGATGTCTGAGTGGAAACAAAAGCGGTTCTGGAAAAATGTTCATGTAGTTTCATCAGAAGCTGGGTATTTTATAAAACTTGATGATATAATTTTAAAGTCTCCAGCCAAGAGGCAAATGATGCTTCCTACTGAGGAGCTGGCAAAAAAAGTTGCTTCAGAGTGGGACAAACAAATTGAGGAAATAGATCCGACTACAATGCCGTTCACAAAATCCGCCAATGCAGCCTTAGATAAGGTTTCTGAACAGTATGAGGAAGTAAGTTCATTACTTGGTGAATATGGGGAGACAGATTTATTGTGTTATCGTGCTGATTCTCCGCCGGAACTTCAAAAGCGGCAAAAAACTGGATGGGATCCGATTATAAATTGGGCTGAAAATACTTTTAAGGTTCAAATAAACTGCGGAACAGGAATTGTTTACATACCTCAAAATGAGAAGCTATTTTCCGAAACACGTAAAAAAATCAATAATTTAAGTATATTTGAGTTAACGGCCTTTTATGACATGGTTTCGATAACTGGCTCTCTTATCTTGGGTTTAGCAATAATCAATGGACGATTATCGGCCGAAGAAGCTTATCAACTCTCTCGAATTGATGAACAGTGGCAACTAGAGCAGTGGGGAGAAGATGAGGAGGCTCAGGTTGCATCTAACCAAAAAAATATGGCAATTTTGCATTCCGAGGAGTTTTTCGCATTAAGTGATGGAAATAAAAGTACTATTTTTTAGTTTTTTTCATTTTTTCTGTTAAAAAGTATGTAAATATTTGATGAAAACCCTTGACCAAGTGGTCAGAATTTGAACATGGTTGCCTATTAAATTGGGGGATTTCCTACTTTGGCATTTGAGGTGGGTTCATCGCCCGTGTGAACGGCTTTGAATTCTCAAGGCTAAATCAGGAAGAGGTAAATATGAAAAAATCCGTTATTATTAGCGCAGTGACCATAGCCGGTCTCACTGCAGGTGCTGCTTTCGCAGGCACACTCGATGATGTCCAGGCGCGAGGCAAATTGAATTGCGGCGTTTCAACTGGTGTTCCAGGTTTCGCAGAACCTGATGCAAACGGCGTTTGGCAAGGCTTTGATGTGGCCGTATGTCGTGCTGTTGCAGCAGCAGTTCTTAATGATTCTGACGCTATCGAATTTGTTCCAACCACAGGTAAGACACGTTTTACCGCGCTGGCTTCAGGTGAAATCGACATGTTGGCACGAAATACAACTTGGACTTTCAGCCGTGATGTTGATCTTAAGTTCGAATTTGTTGGTGTGAACTATTACGATGGTCAGGGCTTTATGGCTAAAGCTGATCTAGGGGTAAGCTCAGCGACTGAGTTAGACGGCGCGACAGTGTGTATCCAAACTGGGACTACAACAGAATTGAACTTGGCGGATTTTTTCCGTTCAAACAACATGTCTTATGAGCCAGTTCCAGTAGAAACTGGATCTGAAGCTGTAACTAACTACATGGCTGGAGCATGTGATGTTTTCACAACTGACAGATCTGCTCTCGCCGCACGACGAGCGAATATGGAAAACCCTGATGAGCACGTTGTGCTGCCAGAAATCGTATCAAAAGAACCTCTTGGTCCTCTTGTGCGTCATGGTGATAACAACTGGGGCGACGTAGTACGCTGGACATTGAATGCATTGATCACTGCAGAAGAGCTAGGCGTTACTCAAGCTAACCTTGACGAAATGTCAAAAGGCACCAACAATCCTGAGATGAACCGTCTTTTAGGTAGTGAAGGGACACTAGGTGAAATGCTTGGCCTTGATGCAGAATGGGCAAAAAGAGCTATTGCTGTTTCAGGAAACTACGGTGAAATCTTCGAAAATAACATTGGCGAAAGTACAAACATTGGATTGGCTCGCGGTGTTAATGCGAAATGGACAGACGGTGGCTTGATTTATTCACCACCTTTCCGTTAATATTTAATTAAATCACTAAAGGGCGCAGTATTGCGCCCTTTTTGTTGCGCAAATGCTTTAAAACGTTTAGCTTGCCGCAATTAACTTTGGCATTTCCAGGTTTAGTTTTACATGAATACATCTGAGTTAGCGAGACGTGACAAATTTCAGTTTTCTATGCTGCTGAATGATAAGCGTTATCGGTCATATACATTCCAGTTTTTTGCTTTATTCATACTGATATGCGCGATGGCATATTTGGGGAAGAATTTACTAGAAAACTTAGCTGCAGCTGGTTTGAATATTTCTTACAGTTTTCTAGGTGAACCTTCTGGTTATGACATTAACCAACGCTTAATTGAGTATAACAGCCAATCAACCCATTTAAGAGCATCAATCGTTGGAGTGCTCAACACTCTTTTGGTAGCGTTTTTGGGTTGTATTGCAGCAACCTTTTTTGGTGTGACTGCTGGTATTTTAAGGCTATCAAACAACTGGATTGTTGCAAAACTGATGATGATTTATGTTGAAATTTTTAGAAATGTACCAGTTCTTATTTGGATATTGATTATTCATTCTGTATTTCTAGCTTTCTTGCCTCAGCCGAAAGCTTTCCGCGGAGAGAACCCAGAAGCAACTATGTTATGGGATGCTTTCGCTTTTACTGGTAGAGGATTTTATATACCTAAACCTGTTTTCAATGATGGCTCTTTATTAGTAATTATTACATTTATTCTTTCCATTGTTGGTGTTTTTGCATTTCGTTACTATGCACGGCAAAAACTGTACTCAGAAGGTAAGTTACTAGAGACTCGCTGGACTAGCGTCGCAATATTTTTTATTCCAACAATATTGATCTACTTTGCGCTGGGAAATCCCATTACTCTCGAATACCCCGAATTAAAAGGCTTTAATTTCAAAGGTGGAATACATGCCAGGGGATCTTTGATTTCACTATGGTTTGCGCTTTCGATATACACAGGTGCTTTTATCGCAGAGGTTGTGAGAGCTGGTATCCAGTCTGTAGACAAAGGTCAGAGTGAAGCAGCAGGGGCTCTCGGAATGAGGCCCAATTTTATTATGAATTTGGTTATTTTGCCCCAAGCTCTTAGGGTCATCGTTCCGCCGCTAATTTCGTTTTACCTAAACATCACCAAAAATAGTTCTTTAGCATTAGCTGTTGGCTATATGGATATCACAGGTACACTTGGCGGTATAACTTTGAACCAGACTGGCCGCGCGATTGAGGCTGTTTTGCTATTAATGCTGTTCTATTTAGTCATCAGTCTAAGCATATCTGCGATCATGAACGTTTATAATCGCAGTATTATGTTGAAGGAGCGCTAGATATGTCTGGGGATAATAATTCATTTGTTCGCACGGAAATGATATCAGAACGTATCCCTCCTGCAGCTGACAGGGGTTTGGTTAAGTGGGTCCGGGAAAATTTATTTTCGTCAGCATTTAACACAATTATGACATTTGTCTCACTGTGGTTCATATACTCGTTAGTTGTAGCTGCCGCTCCATGGTTTTTAAATGGTATTTGGGACGCGGAAACTGTTCGAGAATGCTACGACTTATTAGATGGAAAAAGCGGAGCTTGTTTTGCTGTTCTGAATGAAAGATTTCCGCAGCTGATTTACGGTTTTAAATACCCGTCATCGGAATATTGGAGGCCAAATTTAGCCTCAGTATTGCTACTTGTTGCCTTGGCTCCGATTTTGTTTCGGAAACTGCCGCGCCGGCTTCTAGCTTTTAGTGCTGTTTATCCATTTTTAGCATTTTGGTTGATTTGGGGAGGCTCTATATTAACTTCAGTATCTGCTTTTTTAGGATGTGTGATTGCTATCGGTTGCTATAGCAGGTTTTCTAGTCGATCATTTGCAATAGCAGTTTTGATTGGCCTTATTGCTGCTAACGTCTGGTGGATTATTGGGGGTTATATTGTTGATTTAAACGATAGCGTTCTTGCATTGAAAGATGTTCCTTCACGAGACTTGGGTGGTTTTATGCTCAATCTTTTATTGGGTACAATTGCAGTTTGTCTTTCTATTCCGCTTGGAATAGCCTTGGCGTTGGGTCGTCAATCGGACATGCCTATAATTAAATGGATTTGTGTGTTTTTCATTGAATTTATTAGAGGTGTCCCGCTTATAACTCTTTTATTTGTTGCAAATGTTATTTTAGCTTTTTTCTTTCCGCCCGGCACCTCCCTCGACCTAATATTAAGGGTCCTAATTATGATGACATTCTTCAACGCGGCTTATATTGCTGAGGTTGTCAGAGGCGGATTAGCGGCACTTTCTAAAGGGCAATACGAGGCGGCAGATAGCATCGGCCTTGATTATACCCAATCCATGAGGTTCATAATACTTCCTCAGGCGTTAAAAATTTCGATACCAGGTATTGTAAATGTGTCAGTTGGGATGTTGAAGGATACAACTTTGGTATCGATCATATCTATGTTTGACCTGGTTGGGATGATACGAGGGCCAATCTTGTCCTCAACTGATTGGAACGGAGTGTATTGGGAGCTATTTGGGGCTGCTGCTGCAATTTTCTTTGTAATATGTTTTAGCGTATCGAAATATTCTCAATGGTTAGAACGCCAGCTTGAAACTGATAGACGTTAGAAAAGGGATAGCTAAATGGCTGAGAAATTAAAACTTGAAGTCTCTGATGAAATTGCAATTAAGGTTGACAGCATGAATAAGTGGTTTGGCTCTTTTCATGTGTTGCGCGACATCGATCTAACTGTGAATAGAGGCGAGCGCATAGTCGTTTGCGGCCCGTCAGGTTCTGGAAAATCAACTCTTATTCGCTGCATTAACGCTCTTGAGGAGCATCAGACCGGTCAAATCATTGTCGATGGTACTGAATTAACATCTGATATAAAAAATATTGATAGAATTAGGTCTGAAGTTGGAATGGTTTTTCAACATTTCAATCTATTTCCGCACCTAAGTATTCTAGAAAACTGTACTCTAGCGCCTATTTGGGTGAGAAAGATTCCAAAAAAAGAAGCTGAGGAAACAGCGATGCACTTTTTAGAAAAAGTGAAAATTCCTGAGCAGGCGGATAAGTATCCAGGCCAATTGTCTGGCGGTCAACAGCAGCGCGTTGCAATTGCGCGATCACTTTGCATGCGTCCTCGGATTATGCTTTTTGATGAGCCTACTTCTGCGCTTGATCCTGAGATGATCAAAGAGGTGCTTGACACCATGATTGAGCTGGCTGAAGACGGGATGACAATGATTTGCGTCACTCACGAAATGGGATTTGCCCGACAGGTAGCCAACCGAGTTATTTTTATGGATGACGGACAAATCGTAGAGCAAAATGAGCCTGAGAAATTTTTCAGAAACCCTCAGTCAGATCGTACAAAATTGTTTTTAAGTCAGATATTAGGTCACTAAATTTTTGATCTGCATTTATTCTTTTAAAAGATATCAGGAAACTCCTAAGTCTCTTGGAGTCATAAACTTTCTAATTTTGCCGCTCTCAAACTTCAGACTGGACCAGTCAGTTAAATCAAAATCAATAATGCATGTCGAACAAGTTGGGAAGCTTTCAAATTGAGGATGTATTGGCAATTGTGATAGAATTTCTTGAGAAAACTCTGAAATACCGGGGTTATGGCAAATTAGGAGTAATCTGTTTGCATTCACTTGCCTGAGCTGATGGAATATTTCTTCTGAAGGAGCTAAATAAAGTTTTTTCTTTTTTTCGAATGGGCAATTTATCTTTAATTCGTCAAATGTTTCTACAGTGCGTTTGGCCGCAGAAACTAAGGCAAAATCTGGAAGTAAGTCATTTGACCTCAACCAATTTCCTAACGCTCTCGCCGAACTGATGCCACGTGAATTAAGTGGACGATCAAAATCAGATAAGTCTCCAGACCAATTTGACTTTGCATGCCTCATTAACACCAAGGTTTTCATCCTAGAAAGTTCTCCATATGGAATGAGGACTGCTCAAAATTACGCAAATTGGCACCAACTGGGCAAGCCCGGCGAGTGTTGCACCCTAAACTCTTGCAGTTGCTGCTGTCTAAACCACTTATGTGTTCTTTGCATTTCACTACATCATATCCGGCTTCAGTAAACGCATCTACTGGACACGCGGTTAAACACGGTGCGGGACACTTTGTACATGGATTTTCAAAACTCTGGTTAATTTTTTTTGTCTGAGTAATTGCTAGAGCGCCTCGAAACGAAACAAAAAGGCCTCTATCTTTGTGAACGGCTAAGTTCACCGGTGATGACCAGACTGTGCCGGATCTAAGTGCCCAAGAAAAAAACGGCCTATATGGTTCTGCACCAAAAGGATAAAGCGCAGTGCAGTCATTTTGTACCGCAATATCGTCAATTACTCTTTTTGACCAGCGGTCTAACGGGTCGGCATCCAGGTCGTTAAATTCTTCGCTTTCTTTAAAAATTTCCCAGAAATTAGGCTCATCAGGACCAAGCAGCAAAATAGACTGTGCTTCTTTCGGTACTGGATCATTATCGGTGACTTGTAGTTCACCCAAAATAATTAACCCAGCTGAGTGAATATCTTTTTCTAAAGCTAAATTATCCATTTTTTTTGAAAGGAAGAGCAAGGCTCCAGCCTAATTCCTGAGGCTTTTCATCTTGCCAGTTTAGCCCAATTTCCATCTCTTTGTGATCTCTCTCAGGACGGAATTTATAGGTTTGGAACATATGATCCCAAATAGAAAGAGCGAAACCAAAATTGGTATCATGCTCAATACGATCACTAGAATGGTGTATTCTATGCATATCGGGAGTCACTATTAAAAATCTCACGATTTTATCAACTCTATTTGGGATATTGATATTTGCGTGATTAAAGATCGAACTTCCATTCAGTAATATTTCAAAAATTAAGACGGACAGTGGATCAGCGCCTAGGGCATAAACTAAACTAATTTTTAAGGCCATCGATAAAGCTATTTCGATAGGATGAAATCTAATAGCAGTC
>CACGIS010000022.1 GCA_902573175.1 Paracoccaceae bacterium
GCAATCACAAGGGCGCAGCATCAACTTAACTGGGTAACCAGAAACCGTCTATCAAAGCCAAAAATTCCACTGGACACTACGAAATTAATATAACATAAATTTTTTTTATTTTGTGATCTTATAAAAGTAATTTTTCAATAAAAAAGTACGAAACCTTTGGAGGAAATTTAAATGCTTGGCCAGATGATGCAGCGCGATCTTTCAATAGTAGAGATTTTAAAATTTGCTGCGGAAAATGATTCTGACAGTGAGGTTGTATCCTTAAGAACAGAAGGTGATATTCATCGTTACAATTACAGGGATTGTCTAGTCAGAGTTTGCAAATTGGCTAATGCTCTTTTGGATTTAGGTGTAAAAAAAGGTGATAGGGTCGCTACTTTGGCATGGAATGGCTATCGTCATTTAGAGTTATACTATGCCATTAGTGGCGTTGGTGCTATATGCCATACAATCAATCCCCGATTAAGCGCTGAGCAAATGCTTTATATAATTGAGCATGCCGGCGATAGTGTATTATTCGTTGATACTACTTTTGTTCCAATTATAGAGCAGCTAGCTCCTAAGCTACCTAAAAATTTAGTGGTTGTTGTTATGGCAGACGCTGCCAGTATGTCTAACTTTTCCAACCGCTACTTGTGCTATGAAACTTTAATATCAAAGAGTTCTCAAAATATTATATGGCCAGATTTGCCAGAAAACTCGGCAGCGGGTTTGTGTTATACCTCAGGAACTACGGGAAACCCAAAGGGAGCGCTGTATTCACATCGGTCTACAGTACTTCACGCACTTACGCTTTCATTAAATATGGGGCGCTATCTTGGTCATGGTATGAAAGTTTTGCCAGTGGTCCCATTGTTTCATGTTAACGCTTGGGGTCTTCCTTATGGTGCGCCTTTAACAGGAACGTCATTGGTTTTTCCAGGTTCAAACCTTGATGGTGCCTCATTATTTAAGTTAATCGATAATGAACGTGTTAATTCTGCGTGGGGAGTGCCTACAGTATGGCTTGGACTTCTTGAGGAAATTCGTAAGCAGGATAGAGCTCCTTCCAAATTCCAAAATGTTGTCATCGGTGGTTCGGCAGCTCCTAAATCAATGATTGAAGAATTCGAGGAGCTAGGAATTACGGTTTGCCATGCATGGGGCATGACTGAAATGAGCCCAATTGGGACACAAGGTTTTCTGCCTCAATCTATGAATAAACTGCTTTCTCCAGGTGAGCAATTATCAAAAAAATGTTATCAAGGGCGCCGAGTATTTGGAGTTGATCTAAAAATTATCGACGAAAAAGGTAATTCTTTACCTCATGACGGTAAAGCTTCAGGCGAATTACATGTTCGGGGAAATGCAATTATTTCTGGCTATTATAACAACGAACAAGCCACGGAAGAAGCTTTTGATGAAGAAGGTTGGTTTGGAACAGGTGATATCGCATCTATAACCTCAGATGGTTTTCTCAATATTCAGGATAGAGCTAAAGACTTGATAAAGTCAGGTGGTGAGTGGATTAGCTCGATTGATATTGAAAATATAGTCATGGGTCATCCGAAAGTTGCAAATTGTGCTGTCATTGCTGTTTCTCATCCAAAATGGGAGGAAAGACCACTTCTTGTAGTCGTGTCAAACGGAAAAAATCGTGTTACGAAGAAAGAAATTGATGATTTACTTCTCGAGCATATTGCACAGTGGCAATTGCCAGATGCAATAGAGTTTTTAGATGCCTTACCATTAACGGCTACTGGTAAAGTCTCAAAGCTTACGCTCAGAGAAAAGTTTGAAAACTATAAATTAGCTTAGCTGAGGCAAAAAAATGGATTTAGGTATCACAAAAAAAGTAGCTCCCTTAATCGATGCCGTTCGAGACATGGTAAATAATGAAATAGAGCCTCTAGATGCCGAGTTTCATTCTGAGATAGGCAAACATCCCAGTGGAGATAGGTTCCAGCATACTGATAGACAGATGAAAATTTTGGATGAATTGAAAATTAAAGCTCGCGAACGTGGGTTATGGAATTTTTGGTTAACTGACAGCGAAAAAGGGTATGGTTTAACAACCGTAGAATATGCCTATTTGGCCGAAGAAATGGGAAAGGTGAGCATCGCAGCTGAAGTTTTTAATTGTAACGCTCCTGACACTGGGAACATGGAAGTTCTCGAGCGTTACGGGACCAGTGAACATAAAAATCGATGGCTCTATGACTTATTAGATGGGAAAATTCGCTCAGCTTATGTCATGACAGAGCCCAATACTGCTTCGTCTGACGCCGCGCAATTAACATTTAGTGCTGTAAAAGATGGTGAAAGCTGGGTGCTTAACGGTGAAAAATGGTGGATTTCTGGAGCAGGGGATCCTCGATGTAAATTATATATACTTTTGGCATGTACGGATCCAAGCGCACCAAAACATAATCGGCATACCATGTTTGTTCTTGATCCAAAAACACCCGGTATTGAAATTCTTAGACCAATGCAAGTCTTTGGCAATGATGATGCTCCTCATGGACATATGCATTTAAAATTTACTGATGTTCGCATTCCATCTTCTAGTATAGTACTCGGTGAGGGCAGGGGCTTTGAGGTTGCCCAGGGTAGGCTTGGACCTGGCCGAATACATCACTGTATGCGAGCAATTGGACAAGCTGAAAAAGCATTGGAAATGATGTGTCGTCGTGGTTTGTCTCGTGAAGCTTTTGGGAAAAGGCTTACAGATTTAGGTGGCAATTATGATATTATTGCAAATGCTCGTATGGAAATAGAAATGTCTCGATTGTTGTGTCTTAAAGCTGCTTATATGATGGATACAGCGGGTGTTCGTGCCGCTCAGCCATGGATCTCAAAAATTAAAGTTATTGCTCCGTTAATGGCTGGAAAGGTGATAGATGAAGCTATGCAATTGCATGGTGCTGCGGGAATAAGCCAAGACTTTGATTTGGCAAATATGTGGACGCATATCAGAACCCTTAGATTTGCAGACGGTCCAGACGCTGTACATCGTCGGCAGGTTGCTCGAGCAGAGTTAAAGAAATATACAAATTCTTTAACATAAATATTACATTAATTATATGCTGGCTGAGTTGAGAGCGCCTGTTTCTAAAATTGATCTGTGTCTAGGAATATGGTTACTGGCCCATCGTTAATTAGATGTACTGCCATCTCGCTTCCGAATTCTCCAGTTTGAGTAGATATTCCAGACTGCTCAATACAAGATACGAAATGATTATAAAGATGTTTTGCTTTTTCTGGTTCTGCCGCCTCTGAAAACCCAGGACGATTACCCCGCTTTAAATCTGAAGCCAAAGTGAATTGGCTAATGACCAACGCTGACCCATTTATATCCATTAAAGAGTGGTTCATTTTTTGGTTTTCATCTTGGTATATTCTGATCTTGGTAATCTTGTTTGCAAGTTTTTCCACTTGACTGATGGTGTCATTTTTCATGGCACAAACGAGTATAAGTGCGCCAATCTCACATTCGCCCACAATTTTATCTGAGATCGAAACACTCGCATTTTTGACCCTCTGAACGACAGCTCTCATTTTAAAATTTCCTTTACTCATTCAAGTCTAAAATATTTTAAAAAATCGGTCACCTTGCTCACTTGTGCAATAATTTTCAATGCACTTTTCTTAAAACTTGTGAGTATTTATTTTGGCTTCTTTTTTTGTTATTTGCTTTTGTAATGTCGATGTTAACGGTCTTTAGCGAGCGCCTGATTGATTTATTATTTATTTCGACTAATTCACCTCGTTTTAAACTTCCCAGTTTAAATGGGCCATACTCAATCCTTATCAGTCGATTAACTTGCATTCCAAGTTCGCCCATTGCGCGCCTTATCTCTCGGTTTTTGCCTTCCTTCAATTCAATCGTAAGCCACGCGTTAGCACCCTGCTGGCGGTCCACTGAAACTTTCATTGGCCTAAAGGATTCTTTTTCAATAGAGACACCTGATCTGAGTAAATCCAAACTTACTTCTTTTGGACGCCCTTTGACGCGAACCCTATATAGCCGACTAAGTTCAGAGCTTGGCAGCTCAAGTTTTCTCTTTAATTCACCACTATTTGTCAAAAGCAATAAGCCCTCAGAATTTAGATCTAAACGGCCGACTGGCATCATGCGCGGTAAGTTTGATGGGAAATAGTCATAAATTGTTTTACGGTTTTTATCATCCTTAGCTGTTGTTACAGCGCCCACTGGTTTGTGAAAGCACCACAACCGCTCTTCGTCAGGTTTGGCGATTGGATCGTCATCGATAAGGATAATATCGCTATCAAGAACATTAAAAGCTGGGGAAGTAAGTATTTCGCCATTAACTTTGACACGGCCTGCCAATATTATTTTTTCAGCTTCCCGGCGGCTTGCTATACCTGCTCTGGATAGGACTTTAGCAATACGATTGCCTTTAGGTGATTGATTATTCATATCTGTGACTTAAGATAAAATTTAAGTTCGGGAAACCCCTGATGAAAATTTGAAAAAATATTATGTTTAAAACTTACATGGATGATGCGCTTGAAGAAGCAGCCAAAGCTCTTGAAAGAGGAGAGGTGCCAGTTGGTGCTGTTATTGTAGAAAAATCGGGCACTATCATTGCCCGGGCTGGAAACGAAACACGGGCGAGATTAGATCCATCTGCACATGCAGAAGTTTTAGCTATTAGGCAAGCTTGCACTACCTTAAAAACAGAAAGGCTGGTGGACTGCGACATGTATGTGACTTTAGAACCTTGTGCGATGTGCGCTGCGCTAATTGCAAATGCTAGAATAAGGCGTATTTATTTTGGCGCCTCAGACCCTAAATCAGGTGGGATTCAACAAGGTGCAAGAGTTTTCGATCATAAACAAACGCACCATGTTCCAGAAGTATATTCGGGCATAGGTGATGAAAAAGCAGCAAATCTTTTAAGAAATTTTTTTGCTACAAAGCGTCTGAAGGCATAAACTTTTATGTGCTGAATTTTTACAGGTTATCTCAACCTTACAAAGCTTCATTACATCTACCACAAATTGGATTCGCATCGGTCACTTCTGGAAGTATCTTCCAACAGCGTTGACACTTTTCTCCTGAAGCAACTTGAAAATCGACTTTAATTCCTTTGACCTCTTCAGTTGAAAAAGCTGTGTTGGGAGCCTTATCTAAGGACAGTTTTATAGAAGAGGTTATACAAATGTCAGTAAATGGAATGCTGTCCAATATATCAAATGTTTCTTGGTCTTCTAAGTAAACAACCGGTGAAGCTTCAAGACTAGAGCCTATGACTTTGTTGGTTCGTTGTACTTCCAATGCCGCGGTCACAGCTCTTCTTGCTTGACGAATAATGGCCCATTTTACTGCTAATTCTTCATTTATCCATTTTTTCGGTGTGCTGGGCATATCGGTCAGATGAATGGAACTTTTATCACCTGGATATCTTTCGAGCCAAACCTCTTCCATGGTAAATACTAGTACAGGAGCAAGCCAAGCGGTTAATCTATGGAATATATGATCAAGAACGGACCGCGCAGAACGCCGTTCCAGAGTATCTCCATCGCAGTAAAGAACATCTTTTCGTATATCGAAATAGAACGAGGAGAGTTCAACTGTTGCAAAGGTGAATACAGATTGGAAAACACCCTGAAAGTCATATTCACTATATCCTTTGCGAACTTGTTCGTCGAGTTCAGATAAACGATGCAGTACCCACTGTTCGAGCTCTGGCATATCTTTGGGCTTAATTTTTTCACTTTCAGTTAATTCTGAAAGTGAACCCAAAATAAATCTCATTGTATTACGGAGCCGTCGATAACTATCCGAAACCCCTTTTAAAATTTCTGGGCCAATACGAAGATCTGCTGTGTAATCAGACTGCGCAACCCAAAGGCGCAAAATATCTGCCCCATATTGTTTTACCACTTGTTCTGGAGCTATAGTGTTTCCTAGAGATTTGGACATTTTCATGCCCTTTTCATCTAATGTGAAACCGTGGGTTAGCACTCCTCGGTATGGTGCTCGTCCATTCGTTCCGCAGGACTGTAGCATTGATGAGTGAAACCAACCTCGGTGTTGATCTGTTCCCTCTAAATATAAATCAGCAAGTCCATCATCTGATCCATCTTCACGTTCTTTCAAAACGAAAGCGTGCGTTGAGCCACTATCGAACCAAACATCTAATATATCGTACACCTGCTCGTATTCTGCTGGGTCTACGATCCCATTTAAAAATCGCTCTTTTGAGTCTTCAAGATACCAAGCATCAGCTCCTTCATTTTCGAAAGCCTCTGCAATCCGTTCGTTCACAGCAGTATTTTTTAGAAGAAAATCACTATCGGTTGGCAACGCCCCTTTTTTTGTGAAGCAAGTTAGGGGTACACCCCACGCTCGCTGTCTAGACAATACCCAATCTGGACGCGTCTCAATCATTGAATACAGGCGATTTCTTCCTGTCTGAGGGGTCCATGAAACCAACTTATCTATAGAATTTAGTGCTCGCTCTCTTATCGTTCTGCCAAATTCATCTTTATTATCACCAACTTCGCTATCTATCGATGCAAACCATTGTGGTGTGTTTCGGTATATTACTGGAGCTTTGGAGCGCCATGAATGCGGGTAACTATGTTTGATTTTCCCACGAGCCAATAATCCATTAATTTCTATTAACTTGTCGATGACCGCTTTATTAGCATCGCCCTCACCGCCCTTTCGGCTAAGGATATACTTTCCTCCAAAAAATGGTAGGTCCTCTCTGAAACTTCCATCGTCTTTTACGTTGTATGTTATGACCTCATGCAACATCCCCAATTCCCGATAGAGTTCATACTCTTCCATTCCATGAGATGGTGCACAGTGGACAAATCCGGTACCTTCAGTGTCAGTTACGAAATCCGCACCCCTAAAATCTCTAATTTCATCCCACTCTCCATTAGCGTCTTTTGCTGAACATAATGGGTGTTTTAAGCTTATTTTTGATAATTTCTCTGCTGTAATATCGCTAATCCGACGATACATGGTGTTGTCTAGTCTTGCCTTTTCCATAACCCCATCAGCTAAATTATCGGCCAATATATAACGATCACCAATATTTGCCCAACATTCATCTGGTCGAGAAATTACTTCATACAAGCCGTACTTTATGTCAGGGCCAAAAACGACTGCTTTGTTTGATGGAATGGTCCAGGGCGTGGTAGTCCATATTACAACTTGAGAGCCGTTCAATTCTTTATCTTCGTTATCAATTACTTCGAATTTGACCCAGATAGTAAAACTTTCTTTATCGTGATACTCAACTTCAGCCTCGGCCAAAGCTGTCTTTTCAACAGGTGACCACATAACTGGTTTAGAACCTTGATAAAGGGTCCCGTTCATTAAAAATTTCATAAACTCTTGTGCGATAGTTCGCTCGGCTTTGAAATCCATTGTAAGATATGGATTTTCCCAGTTGCCAGTAATACCTAACCGTTTAAATTCTTCTCTCTGAATATCTATCCAGCCATCCGCAAATTTTCGGCATTCTTGGCGAAAATCTACTACCGGAACGTCGTCTTTATTTTTTCCTTTTTTTCGATATTTTTCTTCAATTTTCCATTCAATTGGTAATCCATGGCAATCCCAACCTGGAATATATCTAGCGTCACTACCCATCATTTGTTGGCTTCTTACCACCATATCCTTCAAAATTTTATTTAGAGCGTGACCAATATGAAGGTTACCGTTTGCATAGGGTGGACCATCGTGCAAAATAAAAGGCTTACGAGAGGTTTTTTGTCTCAATTTTTTATAGATGCCAATTTTTTCCCACCTCTCCAACCAATCAGGTTCCCGATTAGGTAAACCTGCTCTCATTGGAAAATCAGTTTTGGGTAAATTTAATGTATTTTTGTAGTCTATTGGTTCAGCAGTCATTGCCGCTATTCCTTAAATATTTTTGAATTTTAGAACTTAAGACGGTGCGCAATTCCGATCACCTTGACCCGGCTCCTCGTGTCAGAGTGCCGGGAAAATAATTCGTATCATAAAATCTATATCTAAATTCATGAAGCCCTTATAGGGTAGTGGTATACCATGGTCCAGTAGTAGAATTGAATTTTATTTTTGAACCTTTTTTAGCTTTTAGATATGTAGTCGGTAATCTTTTTTCGCAAAGTGGTTTCACCCTCAACTTTCGCTTTGTCTATTATTTTTCGAACTTCACCTAAGTCACTTTTGAGTAAAATATTTTTTACTGGCCCTATTGATGCAGGTCTCATAGACAATGTTTTTATTCCTATTGCTGCGAGACAAAGCGCCTCAACTGGTCTCCCCGCGTCCTCTCCGCAAAAAGATAACTTGGTGTTATTTTTTTTACATTTGTCCACAATCGTTTGTAAGAAATCTATAAAGGATAGATTGAGGGTGTCGTAGCGCTTCCGAACCAACTCATTTTCTCGATCAGCTGCGAAAAAAAATTGTTTTAAATCATTTCCACCAATAGACAAGAAATCAACTTCCTGGAAGAATTTATCAGATTCAAAAGCTAGTGAAGGGGTTTCTAGCATTGCACCAATGTTAATTTTTTTGGGCACTTTGTGACCTAACTTTAACTCCCTTTCTTTTACTTTTGCCATCTCGATTTTAGCGAAATCAAACTCGCTAGATTGAGCTATAAATGGAAACATAATAGATAACGGTCGGCCCTCTGCGGCCCGTAAAAGCGCCTGGAGTTGCATACGTAAGACGCCGGGTTTATCAAAACCTACTCTGATTGCTCGCCAACCTAGCGCAGGGTTTGGTTCTTCTACATTTGGCATGTAGGATAATACTTTATCCGATCCAATATCCAAGGACCTGAAAACTACTGTTTTTCCTCCAGCTGCATCCATGACTCGTTTGTAGATGGCGCTTAATTCGGACCTTTTTGGCATTTGGTTTAGAATAAGAAACTGCAATTCTGTTCGAAAAAGCCCAACGCCCTCGGCCCCCGAACTATCTAAGCTGGGTAAGTCTGCCATTAAGCCTGCATTCATAAGTAGATTAACTTTACTTCCGTCTATGGTACTTGCTGGCAAGTGTCTTATTGCCGAGTATCTCTCTTGTGCCTTTGCTTCCATGGCAATTTTGTCTTTGAAAGCTGAACTTACGCTTTCATCTGGTCGAAGATGCACAAGACCTTGTTCTCCATCAACTAAAACTTCATCTCCATTCAAAGCTTCAGCAGTAATATTTTGGGCATGGATAACAAGTGGAATAGCTAGAGCTCTTGCAACTATGGTTGCGTGACTGCCCACGGAACCTTCTTCGAGTACGATACCTTTTAAAGATCGCCCATAATCCAGTAATTCTGCGGGTCCTATATTGCTTGCAACCAATATTGGGTTTTGTGGCATTGATGCGCCAGTCTGCTTGCCTTGCCCCGTTAAGATGCGAAGGAGCCGATTAGATAAATCATCCAAGTCATGAAGCCTATCTCTCATATAGGGATCGGTTACCTGTCCTAGCCTTGCCCTGGCAGAGGATTGCTCTTTGTCAACTGCTGCTTCTGCACTCAAGCCAGAGTTTATGTCAGTTACCATGCGTTTCATCCAACCGCGAGAATTTGCAAACATTTTGTAAGCTTCAAGAATTTCTGCTTGCTCCTTGTCCATCTGCCTATTTTTCTCAAGCATTTTGTCTACATGGTTTCTGAGCTGTTGCACGGCTTCTTCCAGGCGATCGATTTCTGCTTCTGGGTCATCTGATACAAGATTAGTTACAACAACCCGAGGTTCATGCAGCCAAACATTGCCTTTTGTGGCTCCTTCCTGGGCTACTGATCCTCGAATAAGTATGGATTGTTGATGTAAAGCCTTTAATCCGCTTTCTTCACTGACAAATGCTCCCAGTTCTGCCATTTCTGCCAAAACCATTGCGACGACTTCTAGGGCGTAAATTTCATCTGTATTAAATTCTCGAGCTGTTTTTGATTGGACAACCAAAACGCCTAAAAGCTCACCTAGTCTTTGGATTGGAAGACCCAAAAAAGAGGAAAACCGTTCCTCGCCTGTTTCTGGCATGTATCGGAAGCCAGGATATGATGGAGCATCAGCAGTATTTATCGCTTTATTTCTTTTTGCAACTTTTCCGACCAAACCTTCACCAATTCTCATTCTAGTTTGGTGAACTGCGCCAATTTCGAGGCCTTCAGTTGCGCACAATTCTAACGTTTCTGGATCGCGAAGTAAGTAAATAGAGCAAACTTCGGTTCCTGTAGTTGATGCAATAAGCTGAGTTATTTTGTCTAGGCGATCTTGTCCTTTTGCTTCTTCAGCCATTGTATCCCGCAGGCGTCCCAGAAGCTTTCGGCTATCACTTTCAATTTTATTTGGCATCGACATTAGGTCGCAGTATAGACATCTTACTTGTTGTAGTGAAACTAATTAAGTAATTTTTTCCAAGTAAAATGCATCATGTAATGACTGAACAGCCAATTCCATATACTTTCTATCGATCAAAACAGAAATTTTTATTTCAGATGTTGCAATGACTTTTATATTGATTCCTTCATCAGATAACGTACGGAACATTTTTGCAGCTACACCCGATTGACTTCGCATACCAATGCCAACTGCAGAGATTTTAGCCACATTGGTGTCGGCAACAAGTTGCGAAAAATTAATATCACCTTCATTTTTTGCGCTATTGAGCGCTTTCTCTGCTCTCAACACTTGGTCGGTGGGACATGAAAACGTCATATCAGTCCGTCCTTCTTCGGCAATATTTTGAATAATCATGTCAACGTTAACGCCTGCTTCTGAGAGGGGACCAAATATTGCGGCCGCAATTCCAGGCCGATCTGCTACTGAAATTAAAGTCATTTTTGCTTCATCTTTGGAATGTGCAATACCTGATACAATATTAGATTCCATAATTTCCTCCTCACTGCATACGAGTGTTCCTGCATTAGATTCTGGCTTATCAAAACTCGAAAGGACTCTAAGTTTTACGTTAAATCGCATTGCCAATTCAACGGATCGTGTTTGCAAAACTTTTGCTCCTAGAGAAGCCAGTTCGAGCATCTCTTCAAATGAAATTTTATTTAATTTTCTGGCTTTTTCAGTTATGCGGGGATCTGTTGTGTAAATTCCATCTACATCCGTGTAGATATCACATCGAACGGCCTCAAAAGCAGCTGCAAAGGCTACAGCCGTCGTGTCCGACCCCCCGCGTCCAAGAGTTGTGACCCTGTTGGTTTCACTCATGCCTTGAAACCCGGCTACTACTGCAACGCGCATTCCCTCGTTGAATTCATTCATTATATTTTCAGTAGGTATTTCTTCAATCCTGGCTGAAGAGTGTGCCGAAGATGTTCTAACCGGCACTTGCCACCCTTGCCAACTTCGGGCAGGAATATCCATCTCCTGCAAAGTAAGGGCCATAAGTCCAGCGGTTACATTTTCTCCAGAGGAAACAATCGCGTCATATTCGCGAGCATCATAAAGAGGAGATGTTTCATTAACCCAATCAACAAGTTCATTTGTCCTTCCAGCCATAGCTGAAACAATTACAATAACTGAATGGCCTGCAGATACCTCTAAAGCAACACTTTTTGCAGCGCTCTTTATTTTATCGAGAGACGCGACAGAGGTGCCTCCAAATTTCATTACCAACACGGGCATAACAATTCCCTAAAAGTGGAATACGCACATGGTGTATTTCACCGAGAAAGATAGCACAAGTCTCAATGCCACAGAGAAAAGAAAGGCTCTAACGATAAAAATACAAATTACACAAAAATTCTAATTGAGCTAATTAGTTTTTCTATTTGGGGTGAATGGTAAAGGGGTTACGGGAATACCGTCATCGATGAGTGATTTGGCTTCTTCTGTTTTCGCTTCACCATATATGGGCCGCTCTGGCAAGTCTCCTAAATGCATGGCTCTCGCTTCTTTCACAAAATCTTTGCCAACATAATGGGAGTTTTCTTCAACATGTTTTTTAATTTCTGCAATTGCTTGTTCTGCAGGATGCTTCTTCTTCTTGACACTAATTTTCGCGTTTTTATTTACGCGTGGCGCCATTATGGCTTTTTCGATCTTCGAACTTCCACAAATTGAACAAGCGATCATTTTACTAGCTCTCAGTTTTTCAAAAGCAGAGCTTGATTGAAACCAACTATCGAAGGTATGCTCTTTATCACATTTTAATGTGTATTGGATCATTTTTTTTAAATTCCTACGCTTACTTGTAAGTTGTTTATGACCGCCCACGATTTAGTACGTGTTCTCATTAAAGTCTGTGACTGAATATACTAAAAAAATAAATAAGTAATTTATTAAGAAATTCAATTAGTACCAGAGACATAAAACTACTTTTTCCTCAAAATAAACGCATTTTTATTACTTTTTCGCTTGCCGCTGTCGTTTTTTAGTCTAAATACAGCGCACCTGTATTCAATAAGAATCGATTTAATTTTTTCAACGACTGGGAGACATTTTATGGAACGTCGTAATTTTCTAAGAGGTGCTGCGTTAGCGGGAACCGGCGCTGCCCTCGCAACACCAGCTGTGTCAGGTGGACACGGCACTGTATTAACAATGGTTCAATCATGGCCTCGAGGCTTTGCTGTTCTTGATGATGCAGCACGATACTTTGCTGACATGGTTGCACAAATGTCAGATGGAACTTTAACTATTGATAGAAAAGCACCAGGCGAATTGGTTGGTGCTTTGGAAGTGTTTGATGCTGTTACTTCTGGTCAGGCAGATATGTATCACTCAGCGGACTATTATTTTATTGGTCAGCATCCTGCTTTGGCTTATTACACAGCGGTACCGTTCGGTGGTACAGCACAAGAAGTTACCAACTGGTATTATCATGGTGGCGGAGAGCAAATCCATGATGAAATTGGTCAAATTTTCAATTTTAAGGGTTTACTCGCTGGAAACTCAGGTGGTCAATCTGGTGGTTGGTTTCGTAAGGAGATGACTTCTCCAGACGACTTCAACGGACTGAAATATCGTATGCCTGGCCTTGGCGGTAAAGTGCTAGGTAAACTTGGTGCATCTGTCCAAAACATTCCAGGTGGTGAACTATATCAAGCCCTTTCATCGGGTGCTCTTGATGGACTTGAATGGGTTGGTCCGGCAGCTGACGAACGAGCTGGTTTTTGGGAAGTTGCAAAAGTATACTACACAGCCGGTTTTCATGAGCCAGGATCAGCTCTGTCCGCAAATATGAATTTGGACAAGTGGAATACGCTGTCCGAACCTCATCAAGCTATTTTGCGATATGCTTCTATGGCTACTACTTTGTATCAGCTGTCTGAAACATTTTCTGCAAACGGCGCTGCACTTCAAAGAATGCAGTCACAAGGTGTGAAGGCTTTACAATTTTCTGACGAAATCTGGGATGCGTTTGGAGCTGCATCTAAAGAAATAATGGATGAAAATATGGACGATGAGTTGTTCAGAACAACTCGTGCTAGCTTCGAAGCTTCATTGGCAGACTCTGCCGCATGGATCAGTAAGTCAGACGGTTATTACGTACAACAGCGTGTTCGCGTTCTAGGCGGATCATAAAAAAGTATTTTTCTGGGGTCGTTTAGACCCCAGGATTTTCAACCCAGAGTTTTTCTATGGAAAATCAGCAAACAGTAAGTTTGGCTAGTACTGCCTCAGCTTTATATGATGGTGCCGTTTGGTTTTTTCAAAACCTTATATTTGCCACTTATAACATTGGCTATGCAGTTTCAAATCCTGGATTGTGGCTCGATTGGAGCGAAAAGAAGTCAATTATGAGATTTGTCTATTACGGCGGGTCTGTTGAGTTTTTTTTCGCAGTTCTATTAATAGTAATAGTTTTATTTTTTATTGGTGTTTTAAGGCCATCTCTAATGTGGGGACAAATTAGGGTTCTTGAGGGTTTTGCAAACACTGTTGGTCGGTTTTTTGCCTGGGCCGGACTTTTAATGGTATTGCAGCAAGTATTAATAGTTGTAATGCAGCGGATTTTTACAAGACCCGATATTGTGCTGAGTTTTGGAGTCCCTTTGAGTTATGATATAAGTTGGTACGCTGAAGAATTGAAGCTATACAACGCGCTTGTTGTTAGTCTCTGTGCCACTTACACATTTGTCCAAGGTGGGCACGTGCGCGTGGATTTGTTCTATGCAGGCGCTAAGTTTCGAACAAAAAAAATCGTCGATATGTTTGGTTCGATAGTGTTTATGTTGCCAATGGCAGTTATTATTTGGATGTATGGTTGGTATTTTCTATGGCGGCATCTAATTGTGCCAAAACCGTCTGCGTCAGACGCTTTGGATCGCCTGCTTGCTAAGTCTAGGGTTTTGAAGTGGAATGTTGAGACGATTGGGTTTTCTCCTAACGGTTTCACAGGATACTTTATCTTCAAGATCTTGTTAGTCGCATTTGCGGGAATGATCTTTATTCATGCGGTGGCATTTTTCATGCGGTCGTTTCAGGAACTTCGTGAAGGGCAATCGAGCGAGAACAAGTACAAAGACCTCGATCAGCTTCCAGATTTAACTGAAGCTGCGAAAACTGAGAATTAGGAACGAGAATTATGTTGTTTGGTCTTGATGGCGTAGAAATTGGTTTAATAATCGTATTCGTTTGCCTTTTTGGGGGCATCCTGTCAGGATTTCCGGTTGCGTTTGCCATTGGTGGCGCTGGCGTCGTATCTTTTGGGATAATCGCAATGTTGGATGGTGCTGGTATACTCGTCCATCAAGCCATTGATACGACATCCCAGATGTACAGGGAATTGTTGGCGTCAGGTGTGAAAGCTGACCAAATTTCAACTTTTCGTTATCCCGATTTGCCTAGAATTGTTGAACCACTCTTTAAAGGTGGGTGGGAAACTGCTCTGGAAAGGAACATTTCGTTCATCGTAAACCGTATTAATGAACGTGTCCTAGCTGGTCAGTCTATTGAAGTTCTGCTTGCAGTTTTGATGTTCGTTTTAATGGGTATTACTTTAGAGAGATCTAAGATAGCGAATGATTTACTGACTACGATGGCGCGAGTTTTTGGACCTTTACCCGGCGGTTTGGCTGTTTCTGTTGTCGTCGTTGGAGCTTTCTTAGCGGCATCGACGGGTATTGTCGGAGCTACTGTAGTTACCATGGGGTTATTATCGTTGCCGACTATGCTTAGGAATGGATATTCGCCTGAGCTATCCACTGGAGTAATTGCTGCCTCTGGTACTTTGGGGCAAATTATACCTCCTTCTATAGTAATCGTTTTATTGGGGACTTTGACTGGCGATTTATATTCCGCTGCCCAGGAAGCGAGGGCGCAGAGCATGGGTTGCACTGATGCACTTACGTATCTCGGTAAGCCAGCTGTTGTCTCTGTTGGTTCATTGTTCCAGGCCGCGCTCCTTCCAGGAATTATGCTTGCCCTTTTATACGCCATATATGCTTTTGGTTATGCTTTATTAAACCCTTCAAAAGCTCCTGCCGTTGCTGGCGAGGTTATGGACACTAAAACGGGCACAGCTCAACAGTCATTGACATGGTTTGTGTATGTTCCCGTGGGAGTTATTGGTGCAGCGATCTTATTGAATATGGGCGGTGTGTCAGGGAGCCAATCGATTTATGTTGAATCGTATTCAGATATTGGCCAGGAGGCAAGCTTACGGACAAACGTTTCTGAGGAGTGCCAGCAATCCATGATAGAGCTTCATGGACAGGAGGCCTGGGATAAAGCGATTGCGCAGCAAGTGTCAATTGATGCGTCAGGCGGTGTTGCAGAAAGTGAGAAACGTTCTGACGAGGAGATAGCGGCCTTAGTTGCTGAGAAAATCGCCTCTGCTCCCCCTATAGGCACCGGCATACTGATACTGTTCGTGCTATCTGGAATTTTCTTTTCTTTTGCTAAAGGCGTGGCACCTAATTTGGACCAGAAACTTTTACTTATTGGCGGTTTAGGAACAGCACTTTTATTAGTATCTGACATTCTTTTAATTAAACCTGATGCCTCTGCGTCGATGACTTGGGCGCTTCTAGCCGTACCGGTAATATTAATCCTCTACTCTTCCAAAACTGCAGTTTTACGTCTAGCAGACAATGAGTTATTAAGAGTTGTTTTTCCTCCACTTGTTCTGATCGTTGCTGTTTTAGGGTCTATACTTGGCGGTATTACTAACCCCACCCCAGCGGCTGCTCTTGGTGCAGCTGGAGCAATCATGTTGGCAGCGTATCGTAAGTTAAAAGAAACCGACCGCTCTGGAAAGTTTGTTATTACCGCAACATTCGCTTTAATTATAATGCTTCTTGTTGGTATTAACTTCGACTTGCGTATCAATACAGAACAAGTTTCTGTTGAAAGCTGGGTTGCATTTTTTGTAGCCTATGGAGCTTATCTGACAGCAATAGTCGGATTGGTTTACGCTTGTTGGGTTTTGTATGCCGCTGGCGTAATGACGTCAGTCGTTCAAGAAACAAGTAAAGTAACGACAATGGTATTTGCCATCCTGATTGGATCTCAACTTTTGAATTTAGTTGTGATCTCATTTGGTGGTGAACATTATATTCAACAATTTCTTCGATCTTTTGATAGTGAAGTAACCGTATTTTTGATCGTTATGCTTGTCCTATTTATTTTAGGGTTTGTGCTGGATTTTCTTGAGATTATTTACATTGTGATCCCGATTGTTGGTCCAGTGATTTATGGTGGAACATTTGACCCCCTTTGGGTAACAATTATGGTTGCGATTAATCTTCAAACCTCTTTTCTCACTCCTCCCTTTGGCTTTGCTTTGTTTTACTTGAGAGGCGTTTCTCCAAAATCGGTTACCACGGGCCATATCTACCGGGGCGTGGTTCCATTTGTGCTGATACAAATCATTGGATTAACGATGCTCTATTTTGCACCATCCATTGTAACGATCGTTCCTCAACTTCTTGGCGGAAATTAAACTGTATACAGCGCTGATTATTGGTTTATCTGTAGTATAATCACAACTCTGTAGATTTGTATCTAAAGTAGTAATAGGACTAGGATAATCTAATTTGTAGAGTGGAAGAGTATATTGCTTCTAGGAACTAAAATTATTGAGTTTGAAGGTTTAGGACCAGCCCCTTTTGCCGGACGTATGTTAGCAGAGCTTGGTGCAGATGTACTAGTTATAAAAAATTTAAATCAAAGGGAAAAATCACTAAAGAATAGTGTATTAAATGCGGGAAAAAAAGCCGTCTTTCTCGATTTAAAAGATGCAGGTGACCATTCGATAGCTTTAGAATTAATCAGAGAAAGTGATGCTCTTATTGAAGGCTTTCGTCCTGGTGTAATGGAGCGCTTAAATCTTGGTCCCAAAGATCTTAAAAAGGCAAATAAAAGACTGATCTATGGACGAATGACAGGCTGGGGTCAGACAGGCCCACGGTCTAAACAAGCTGGCCACGATCTCAACTATATTGGGCTAAATGGTGCTCTGCATTACGCTTCTCAAGCTGGAGATATACCACAAACGATCCCAACCTTGGTGGGGGATATTGGAGGTGGATCACTTTATCTCATTATTGGAATATTATCTGGACTACTAAACGCTCAAAATACGGGAGAAGGCACTATAGTAGATGCAGCCATTGTTGATGGTTCAGCCCATATGATGAACCTTTTGATGTCAATGCAAGATACAGGCTCAATTGAAATGAAACGAGGGCTCAGCCTTTTAGATGGGTCACATTTATCCCGGTGTTACAGATGTTCTGACGGGAAATATATTTCGGTACAATGCTTGGAACCCAAATTTTATAATCAATTTTTAGAAGTTTTGTCGGTTGATAAAAATCCTCTCATGCAAACACAGTACGATAGTAGTCAGTGGAAGGCTCAAACTGAATTTTTAAGTGATATATTCCAAGAAAATCCACAATCTTATTGGATAGAATTATTTTCTGATTTAGATGCCTGCGTTGCACCAATTTTAAATCCTGAAGAAGCTGAATCTGATCCTCATATTAAATCAAGAGAAATATGGGTTCGAGAAAATGGCTATTTGATGGCTTCTGCTGCACCGCGGTTTGATGATAAAAGGCCAAAGACCCTTAAATCTGAAATAATAGTTGATAAAAAAGATATTATTTCTGACTGGACTTGAGAGAAAATAATTATGTCACCAGAGCTTAAAGATCTTGATAAACTGATGAACTGTCGCTTTTCCTGCCGTGGATTTTTGACTAAAGCAGTTGAGCAAAAATTTATAGACCAAATAATTGAGACTGCTCAAAAAGTCCCATCTTGGTGCAACTCGCAACCTTGGCAGGTTATTTTGCTCCGGCAAGAGACACGAGAGTTACTTTCTGAAAAGTTAGTTTATTCAGCAGATCAAGCTTTTGAAACGCCAGATATAGATTTTCCCAAGCGTTATGCTGGTGTTTATAAAACCCGTCGATCTACTTGTGGATGGCAGTTGTATAATGCGGTTGGCGTTCAAAAGGGTGATAGAGAAGGTGCAAGTCAGCAAATGGCGAAAAATTATGAATTTTTTGGTGCGCCTCACGTTGCTATAATAACAACTCCAAAAGACCTTGGAGCTTATGGAGTTTTAGACTGTGGAGCTTTTATTACTGCTTTTACTTTAGCAGCTGCGGCAATTGGAGTTTCATCAATACCACAAGCTGCAATTGCTGGGCGTGCACCGATTGTCCGTGAAGTTTTAAATATTGAAGAAGATCGTGATGTATTATGTGCCATCTCATTCGGTTTTGCGGATAAAGATAACCCAGCAAATAGTTTTAGAACCCAAAGAGCCGACTTAGATGAATTCGTAGAATGGGTGTGAACTTGTTAATTTTTCAATAGTAAATTTTTTAGTGTAGATGGATCTATCCAAACCAATTGATATTTACTGTGAGCGGCTGGACATTGGTATATGGGCCGAACCAATAAATGCGGTTACTAATATTGCTTTCATTTTGGCTGCTATTATTATGTGGTTAAGATGTAAGAATTTGGTTGAGGGCAAGATATTATCCTTTCTTCTGTTCTCAATTGGATGCGGTTCTTTTCTGTTTCATACTTATGCACAAACTTGGGCAGCTCTTTTAGATGTCACGGCAATCCTTATTTTCATATTGACCTATATCTTTGTGGCAAATCGTAGGTTCTTGGTTTGGTCAAAAATGGTTAGTTTAATTGGCGTCATATTGTTTTTTCCATATCAATTACTTTTGGTGAGTATTTTATCAAATATTCAGTTTTTTGGTTCATCTGTGCAATATATTCCGGTTGCGATTTTGATATTTATCTACTCAGGTTTATTGCGTAAATCTGAACCAAATTTATCTCGTGGATTATTTATTGGTGCGGCTATTCTATGTTTATCTATTATTTCAAGGACTGTTGATGAACCACTTTGTTCAATATTGTCAGTAGGAACTCATTTTGTTTGGCATATTTTGAATGCTATAATGCTATCGTGGATGATAGAAATTTTAAGAAGACATATGCTTGCAGGTTACTCTCTAGGGCGTTAAACGGGATAACAAAAATGGAGTTTCAATATGTCGATTGATGAGAATACAGCAGCTAAGGTTGCGAAACTCGCCCGTATTGAAGTTGAAAGCCAAGATTTAACAGTTTTGGCTAAAGAATTTAATGATATCTTAGGCTTCATTGAGCAGCTAAATGAGGTTGATGTTGAAGGTATTGAACCAATGATATCAGTCACTCCACAGAAATTAAGACGTCGTACCGATAATATTACTGATGGTGATAAGCAAACTTCTGTACTAAAAAATGCACCTATCTCCAGAGAGGGTTTTTACGCTGTGCCAAAGGTTGTGGAGTAATGACAAACTTAAACAGTCTTTCGATTTCTGAAGCACGAGATAAGTTGAAATCGAAGGAAATATCTTCTCTTGAATTAACAAATAGTTGTCTATCTGCAATAGACGAAGCGGATGCTTTAGGTGCCTTTGTGCATAAAACCCCAGAACTAGCCACAGAGCAGGCAAAGCGTGCTGATGAGCGGCTCAAAAAAGAAAATGCTCCTGACCTCTGCGGTATCCCTTTAGGGATAAAAGATCTTTTTTGCACAAAGGGTATTGAAAGCCAGGCAGCCAGCCGCATTTTGGAAAATTTCAAACCTGAATATGAAAGTACTGTTAGCCAGAACCTTCTTAATAATGGGACAGTTATGTTGGGCAAGCTTAATATGGATGAGTTTGCAATGGGTAGCTCCAATGAAACTTCCATATATGGAAATGCTATTAACCCTTGGAAAATTGATGACCGTGGATTAACGCCAGGCGGTTCATCGGGAGGATCAGCTGCGGCTGTTGCTGCCGATCTATGTTTGGCTGCTACTGGCACCGACACTGGGGGATCAATTAGGCAGCCAGCGGCATTCACGGGCATAGTTGGAGTAAAACCGACATATGGACGTTGCTCGCGCTGGGGGATAATAGCATTTGCTAGTTCATTGGATCAGGCAGGTCCGATGACTAAAACAGTTCGTGATGGGGCAATTATGCTAGAGGCTATGGCAGGAAATGATCCAAAAGATAGTACCTCAGCGAATATAGAAGTTCCAAACTTTGAAGCCATGTTGACTGGTGACATTAAAGGTAAAAGAATAGGTATTCCTAAAGAGTATCGATTAGATGCGATGCCTAGTGAAATAGAAAAATTATGGTCAGATGGCACTGAAATGTTGCGTCAGGCAGGTGCCAAGATTGAAAATATATCATTACCGCATACAAAATATGCCTTGCCTGCATATTACGTTATTGCTCCAGCTGAGGCTTCGTCAAATTTAGCTCGATATGACGGTGTTCGATACGGTCGAAGAGCAACTCTATCGTCAGGAGATGGCATAAACGAAATGTACGAAAAGACGCGTGCAGAGGGCTTCGGCCATGAGGTAAAAAGGCGGGTGATGATTGGAACCTACGTTTTGTCTGCTGGTTTCTATGATGCATACTACAATAGAGCTCGTAGAGTTAGAGCATTAATTAAAAAGGATTTTGATGAAGTATTTGCAGATGGTGTCGATGCTATTTTGACACCAACAACGCCATCTGCGGCTTTCGGCTTAGGAGAGATGTCGGATGCAGATCCTGTGCAAATGTACTTAAATGATGTATTCACAGTGACAGTAAATTTAGCGGGCCTTCCTGGTGTCTCGGTTCCTGCGGGAGTTGACAAATCTGGATTACCACTGGGTCTACAGGT
>CACGIS010000023.1 GCA_902573175.1 Paracoccaceae bacterium
AAGCTTTAAATATAGGCGCCTTTGATACAAGTGATTTGGAAATTGTTTCATCTCTTGTACAAGACTCAATTCTTCCGGCCAGTGAAATACAGTGGCTTCCTAATTCCGATAAATTAGCTCTATTAGTCAATAGGTTCAGATGGGAAGATAAAGACATAGAAGAGCTATCGCAAGGTAAAACAGTAGAGCGTGTCCAGTCCTTGCTAATGATCAGTCACGTAAAAAGTGTTTCGTCCAGTGGCTTTTCTCCAAAACAAAAAGATAAAGTTTTGTCCATTTTATCAATTTCTTTTGATGGAGATGATGGAGGTTTTGGTAATGTTTTAATTATACTATCTGGAAATGGTGGTATCAGAGTTGGAGTAGATGCTTTAGAGATTAATTTACGGGATGTTACTATGCCTTACCTTGCACCTTCAGGACTTTCTCCATGGCATCACATTAAATGATCAAAACTTACTTTTTTGTGAAGACTTGAGAAAATGAAAAACAGCCACTATTTCGGACTCTATCATCAAAAGGAAAAACTATGCCTGTTTTTTTGAATTCACAGAATTCTGATTTTGAGAAAGAGTTTAAAAAACTCTTGTCAGCTAAAAGAGAAAATAGCGTTGATGTTGATTTGTCTGTTAGAGAGATAATTGATGGGGTTATAGAACGCGGTGATCAAGCACTTATCGAATATACCAAAAGGTTTGATCGGATAAATCTGACTTCAGATAAACTAAGGTTCACTCAGTCAGAGCTTAACGAACACGCCGCGAAAGTAAGTGATAAAGATCGTAGTGCATTAGAATTAGCAGTAGTTCGAATAAAAGCTTACCACGAAAAACAATTACCTGATAATGCTTTCTGGACTGATGAAAGTGGGGTTGAGTTAGGTTGGCGATGGTCTCCTGTAGCGGCTGCTGGCTTATACGTTCCTGGAGGCTTGGCTAGCTATCCCTCTTCGGTGCTTATGAACGCTATCCCGGCTAAAGTAGCTGGTGTTAAAAGGTTAGCAATAACAGTCCCAACACCAGATAATAAAATTAACCCAATGGTTTTGCTTGCAGCTCAATTATCTGGGGTAGATGAAATTTATCGTATAGGCGGGGCTCAAGCTATTGCGGCTTTGGCCTATGGAACCAAAACTATAGAACCAGTCGACAAAATAACAGGCCCAGGTAACGCTTTTGTGGCGGCCGCCAAGCGTCAAGTTTTTGGGAAGGTGGGAATAGATATGATCGCTGGTCCCTCAGAGATTTTAGTTATCGCCGACAAAACAAGTAGACCAGACTGGATTGCATTGGATTTATTAAGCCAAGCCGAGCATGATGAAAATGCCCAGCCTATTTTGATAACCGATAGTGATGACATAGTAAAAGCCGTTACAGAACAAGTAGAAATAAATCTAAAAAATCTTTCTCGTTCTGAAATAGCTGGAAAAAGTTGGAGCCATAATGGTGCGATTATCAAAGTAACCGATTTTGAGATGGCAGCAGAACTTTCAAATAGAATTGCTCCGGAGCATTTGGAGCTTTGTGTTTCAGAACCGGAAAATTTAGCAAAAAATATATCCAATGCTGGCGCTATTTTTCTTGGTCATTGGACTCCTGAAGCTGTTGGTGATTACGTGACGGGACCTAACCATGTTTTGCCAACTGCAAGATCAGCTAGATTTAGTAGCGGTCTATCAGTTATGGACTTCTTGAAAAGGACGACCCTAGCAAAAGTCTCTAGAGATGCTCTTTTGAAAATAGGACCTTCTGCAGTAACACTTGCAAATTCAGAAGGTTTGGAATGCCATGGGCTTTCAATAAGTGAGAGAATGAAATCGAACTCTGAATAAATTTAGATAAAATCTGTTTAAATTTAAAAAGTGAATTTATTGTTGATCAGCTTAGGAGCCTAAATTAATCTCGTCGTCTAAAGGAGTTAAAATGAGCTATCTTTCGGATATAAAGCTGGATGATCGGAATTTGCCCCCTCCAACAGCCGAAATTGAGCAGGAGCGCAAAGTAGCTATATTTGATTTGCTAGAAAAGAACACATTTAAACTCCCGGAAAAGGCTACTAAGAGGATTGTACAGGGTCCATTTAACCTCAATTTGGCTATCAAGGATAAAAGACTAGTTTTTGACTTATCTGCAACGGCAGGCGATAAAGTTGCTGAGTTTCATCTTTCTCTCTCGCCATTTAAACAAGTAGTTAAAGATTACTGGTCTATTTGTGAAAGTTATTATGATGCTGTAAAAAATTTACCGCCTGGACAAATTGAAACAATTGATATGGCAAGACGTGGGATTCATAATGAAGGCGCACGCATATTACTTGAGCGGTTAGAGGGTAAGGCTGAAATCGATTATGATACCTCAAGAAGACTTTTTACGTTGATTTGTGTATTACACTTTGGGGTTTAAAGGATGAATAACTCGCTCCCACAATCAATATTATTTTGCTGTGATCATAATGCGGTCAGATCCCCTATGGCTGAAGGTATTATGAAAAAACTGTATGGAACTGGCACCTATGTTCAATCAGTGGGAGTGATAAATGATCTTGAAATAGATGGTTTTTCGATAGCTGTTTGTGACGAAATTGGTGTTGAATTGTCTAGACATAGATCAAGGAGTTTTGATGAGATGGAGCGATGGGGAGATGATTTATCATCTTTTGATCTGATCGTAGCGCTTTCACCAGCTTCCCAAAGAAGGGCTTTAGAGCTAACTCGCTTATTCCATTTAACAGTTGAATACTGGCCAATTCTTGACCCGACTGGTATTGGTGAAACTCGAGAAATGAAATTAGTTTCTTACAGGCAAACCCGAGATCAAATTTTAAGTAAACTTAGAGAAAAATGGGGTCAATTTGAGTTGCCTTAATTGGTTGGCAAATCTATTTGAAATTCATTTAGTGCAAGCAAAAGAGACTTAATTTCCTCGGAACTATTGTAATGGCAAACAGAAACCCTGACGCAATCTTCCCAACCGAGAGGGTGCAAGATATTACCCGAATAGTGATCTGCTTTTCTTACATGGGTTCTAATGCCTTTTACATTGAGAAAATCCACTATCGAATGAGATGAGACGCCATTAATCCTAAAGCTTACTAACCCTTTGCGGTTTGGATTTTTTTGACCCCCGATGATTTCAATACCTTTAAGATCTTTTAGGCCTTTTATATTATCCTCTCCGTTTATCATTAACTCGGTTAATGCTATTTCCTGAGCTGCAATAGCTTTCGTCGCACTCGATAATTTGACAGACCGGCGTTCTGAATTTTCGATTTTTCCGCCAAGCCATTCTAAATATCTAACAACGTCCGATAATGTAGCATAAGAGCCAGTGTCCCTGGTTCCTAACTCCCAATTTTCATCTGGCCCATCAAGAAGCTGTTCATGGCTCATTTTTGTTAATCGGTCAGAAACCCATGCAAAACCATATCCATGACGAGAATACATCTTATAAGGTGATATAGCGTAACCATCGATATTATATTGATCGATCGTTATTCCTCCGTGGGCTGCATATTGTACGCCATCGACAATTATAAGAGCTTCTGGTGATATTGAATGAACCGCCTTGCTTATTGCTTCCAAATCAACGCTGATACCTGTAACAGGAGAGGCATGCAAAACGGTTACTACGCGAGTATCTGGACTTACTATTTCTGAATAAAGTTCTGCTGTTACATGCCCATTTTGGTTATTATGCTGAACGTTGATATATTCTCGGTTTGTTTGAGCAGCCCAATATTTTGCGGCGCTTCTTGTTGCAGGATGTTCAAAACTACTTCCTACTATATTTCCACCCATTTTAGCCGATGTTGTGGCATTTCTAACAAGACGGAATAGTAATTCTGTACCACTTTCACCAACAAAAAATTGTCCTGCTGTTGCTCCAAAGAGTTTGGTAGCATCCGATTTAGCTTCCTGGATAATTTCCATTAACGCCTTACTCGCTGCATTTTCTCTGCCTTGGTTGTCTGGGATTGCTGCAAATTTAGAAGAAGTTTCTACAACTGATTTTAAAGTTAAAGCGCCACCTGCATTCTCAAAAAAAATACGCTCTCCGACAAAAGGGCATTCTTCAATAAATGCAAATTTGTCTCTAATTTCGGCTAATAAGTTTGGTGAAAAATGATCCACAACGCACTCCCATTCATACTTTAGTCAAAGCATTGTTAAGGCTAGACAGCAAGAAAAACATTTTGCTTTTATTATGCTGTTTTCTTGCTTATCGTTTGGCTCTTGGTAATGTGCCTCAGGGGAATTTGCAATGGAAATAGATGTAACTATTTTTGAGATGGGACCAAGAGATGGTCTGCAGAATGAGAGTAATTTTATAACTACCCCTGAAAAGATAAAACTCGTTAATCTTTTATCAACTAGCGGAATTCAAAAAATTGAAACGGCCAGTTTTGTTAGCTCTAAATGGGTTCCACAGATGGCTGATGGCGAAGAGGTTATGGCAGGTATCCAGCGGAAGTCGGGTGTATCTTTCACAGCATTAACACCTAATGAGAAAGGACTAGAGCGCGCCATTAAAGCTAAGGCTGATGAAATAGCCGTTTTTGGATCTGCTTCAGAGGGTTTTTCAAAAGCAAATATAAACAAAAGTATAATGGAGAGTTTGCAGACATTTAGACCGATCGTTGAAGCTGCACCAATGCCGGTACGAGGATATATTTCTTGCATAACGGATTGTCCCTTTGACGGTCCAACAAACCCTGCTGGAGTTATTAAAGTTGCTAAAGAATTAATTGATATGGGGTGCTATGAAATATCTTTAGGCGATACTTTAGGATCAGCTAATCCACACAGCACAGAAAAATTATTATCTGCACTTTCATCTGAATTCCAGATGAAAGATTTAGCAGTTCACTTCCATGATACACAGGGAAAAGCTATTGAAAATATAGGTATTGCATTAGATTTTGGAATCTCAACTTTTGACTCTTCGATTGCTGGCTTGGGTGGTTGCCCTTATGCACCTGGAGCTAAAGGGAATGTTGCAACCGAAGCAGTTGTTGAATTTTTAGAAAGCAAAGGCTTGCATACTGGTGTTGAGAAAGAAAAAATAAAAGAAGCAGCTGAGTTCGCAAGGAGCCTTAGGCGATGATTTTTGAAACTTTATTAGTTGACCAAGATGAAAGAGGGGTTGTTTCTTTAACTTTGAATAGACCCGAAAAAAGAAATGCCCTGTCGGCAAAAATGATAGATGAACTGACGAAGTTCACCGTTTCTTTGACACCTGATACACGTGTCGTGATTATTCAAGGAGCTGGTAATTTATTTTGTGCAGGAGGCGATTTAGAGTGGATGAATGCCCAAATTAATGCGGATAGGGCGACAAGAATTGCCGCTGCAAGAAAACTGGCTTTGATGCTGAAAGCTCTGAATGAACTTCCTGTTCCTCTAATAGCAAAAGTGCATGGCGCTGCTTATGGTGGGGGAGTTGGCTTGGCCTGTATATGTGATTTCGTTATATCATGTTCAAATGTAAAGTTTGGCTTTACTGAAACACGGTTAGGCCTGATACCGTCCACCATTGGACCATATGTAGTTGGAAAAATGGGCGAAGCTAAAGCTCGAGAAGTATTTATGTCAGCTAAGATTTTTAGTGAAGTAGATGCAAAAAGCCTGAATATAGTTTCTGAGATTTCGGATGATTTGGATCAATCGGTCGAGGATCAAATAAATTCATATTTAAAAACTGCGCCTAAAGCGGTTGGGGAAGCAAAAGCGTTGGTAAGGTCACTTGGGGATACTATAGATGATAAAGTTATAGAGCTAACTATTGAGCAATTAGCAGATATATGGGAAGGCGACGAAGCTCGTCATGGAATAGAAGCCTTCTTCAGCAAGACTAAACCGAGATGGGCGAATTGATGAGTGATCTAAATTTAAGAATTTCAGATCAGAACAAGTGAGCTTTACTACTTTCAAATTTAAATTTTAAGCTGTCTCCTAAAGCAATGTCAGGTGTTTCAGCTGCGGCATATCTAAACGGTGTTCCATCTTCGGTCATCAATTCAATTACGGTCTCTGTCCCAAGTTTTTCAACTAAAGTCACTTGCCCTGTAAGATTGCCTTTTTCGTTTATCTGCAAGTGTTGTGGACGAATACCCAAACGAACAGTATCATTGATTTTTTTATTGTTAGAAGTAAGTCGTATGCCACTAGCTTTAAATCCTTGACCCTTGAAAGATCCTGATGAACCATTTTTTGTAACTTTTGATAAACTACCATCAAAGAAATTCATTTGCGGAGATCCTAAAAAGCCGGCCACAAATTCATTATCAGGTAAATTGAATAAATCCATGGGTGATCCCACCTGCATAACTTCACCGTCTCTTAAAACGACAATTTTATCAGCTAGTGTCATAGCCTCAACCTGATCATGGGTTACGTAAATAGTTGTTGCATCTAACTGCTTGTGTAACTTAGCAATTTCAACTCGGGTATCGTGCCGAAGCGCAGCGTCCAAATTCGATAAAGGTTCATCAAATAAGAATACATCAGGGTCTCTTACGATCGCTCTACCAATAGCAACACGCTGACGTTGTCCACCAGACAAGGCTGCTGGTCTTCGATCAAGAAGATGCTCCATTTGAAGAATTTTAGCTGCAGCTTCAACACGTGTTCTAATTTGATCTTTAGAAAACTTTTGTAGACTTAAGGAAAAGGCCATATTCTGAAAAACAGACATATGAGGGTAGAGAGCATATGATTGAAAAACCATCGCAATACCTCTTTCTGAGGGTGGTAAATCCATAACGGGCCGATCAGCTATTATGATTTTACCATCACTTAAACTTTCTAACCCCGCGATAAGCCTAAGCAATGTTGATTTTCCGCAACCTGAGGGGCCCACAAAGACAACAAATTCACCTTTTTCTATAGATAGATCAACATCTTTTATGACTTTCGTTTGTCCAAAAGCTTTATCGACATTTTTAAGTTCAACTTGTGCCATGGGTAACCTCTTCAAAGGTGGCTATAACGTTTTCAAAATCAAATTTACATCTCAATATTTGAGTATCACTTATTCTATTGAAAATTATCTCTCTTGGCCCACCAGATAATTCTGACATATTGTTAGCCGTCATCATTGCAGGTTGTTTTCTACGCCAATTTAAGAAACTAGAAAATTTTTGATAGATTGATCCTGCATTTTTTGCCATGTCTAGGCCCGCTTTTTCTAGATGAGCTTTGGCTATGGGTAACCAAGATTGATTTGATCTGGTAAACCCACCCATTGGTTTGTTCTTTTCCCAAACCATAGGCGTTCTACATGTATCTCGCCCTAAGAATTCGGGATAAAAGTTTATTCCCCATGGATCCTTCATTTTATCAAATTGAATATCTTTAACGTCCGATAAACCTAATTCTTCACCTTGATAGATACAGGTTGAACCAATCAGTGATGTTTCCAGCTGAAGAAGTAACAATTGCAAATTATCTTGTTTGTCTGAGGAAATTCCAAGAGGCTCCAACTGCCGAGTTGCCGATCTTGGAACATCATGATTAGAAAAAGCAAAACATAGTCGACCGGATTCATTGAAAACTTCAAGTGCATTAGAAATAGCTTTTTTAAGCTCTGATACTGTTAATCCTGACCATTCGAGAAGATCAAAATTATAAGTTGCATGAAGCCGACCAGGTTCTGAGAATGTTTTACTAACACTCATTGCATTACCTTCGTCTCCATCTACCTCTCCCATTAGAAAACGATCACCGTCATATTCATCAGCTATTTTTCTATAAGCTTTGCTAAATTCTTGGATCACAGGCTGATTAAGCTGAGCAACGTCATGCAATTGTCTAAAAAAAGGTTGCTTATCTTGAGGTAGGGGGCCAAGAACGAAGCTTGGATCTGCTAAATTATTCCCATAGGGTGGACCATCTCCATTTATTGTATGCACTGCGTCTAATCTGAAACCGTCTACGCCACGGTCAAACCAAAATCGTGCTATTTTATTCAACTCGTCTCTTATTTCTTGGTTTGCATGATTCAAATTTGGTTGCTCTGGCAAAAAGTTATGTAGATAGTACTGTTGTCTTCTAGGTTCCCATGACCAGGCAGAACCTCCGAAAAAAGACAACCAATTATTTGGTGGGCAACCGTCAGGTTTTGGGTCGACCCAGTGAAACCAATCAGATTTTGGGTTGTCTTTTGATTTTCGGCTTTCTTCAAACCATGGGTGCAAATAAGAACAATGAGCAGGGACGATATCTATCATAAGGCGTAAGCCAAGCTCGTGCGATTTCTCAATTAATTGATCGAAATCACCTAGACTTCCATACTCAGGATTTATATCACAATAATTAGATACATCATATCCAAAGTCATGTTGAGGTGACATGAAAAACGGGCTTATCCAAATGGCATCGACTCCCAAATCTGCAATATATTTCAATCTTGAAGTGATACCATTAAGGTCCCCAATTCCATCAGAATTTGAGTCTTGGAAAGACCTAGGATAAATTTGATAAATGACAGCGTGTTCCCACCATTTTAAAGAAGACATCTGCTAACCTCCCTTGACGGATCCAGCCAGCAATCCCCTGATAAAATATTTTTGCATAGCAAGAAATACTATCACTGGTACTACCATGGAAATTACAGCAGAAGCATTCAGAAGATGAAGTTGGTCTCCAAAAGTTCCTAATTGGCGTTCAAGTAAAATTGGGAAAACTATATTGTCATTTTCGCTGGGGCCAACGAACATGGCTACTAATAAATCATTCCAGATCCAAAGAAACTGAAATATACTGAAAGAAGCAAGCGCTGGTACTGAAAGCGGAACAACTACTTTTACGAAAATTTGCATATGATTAGCACCGTCAATTTTTGCGCTTTCAAGTAATTCTCGAGGCAAGCCTACTATGTAATTTCGTAACAGAAAAATAGCTAGAGGAAGACCGAACCCTGTATGTGTAAGCCACAAACCTGCAAATGATTTGGTTGGAAATTGACATGTATTTGTCAGTTCACAATCGGTTGTCCATTGTTTTAGGGCTGTCGCCCAAGTTGCAATACCATTAAAACCTTGCAGAATTGGTAAAAATGCTAATTGCGTTGGGACTACCATAAGTGAAACTACAATTATGAATAACCAATCCCGGCCTGGAAATTGCATCCATGAAAAGGCATAGGCAGCAAAAGCAGCAACTGTTATAGGAATGATCGTTGCTGGTACAACTACAATAAAAGAAGATATCAGAGCATTAGGGACGTCTTTGTTATCTAATAAAACCTCAAAATACGCTTCAGCGCCAAATACTGGATCTTGATTTATAAATACATCGAGATTCTTTGGTTTTGGTGCTATCTCTTCTGGAAAAGACCAGACAAAATCACCGTTAGCTTGGAAAACGAATTCGCCCCCCCTGACATCCATGATCTCACCTGCTGGTACAAGTTTCCGAATTAACTTAGTTTTTCCCGGTTTATCCGGGTCCGGCACACGCCCCTTAAACATGATCGAGTTGATCTCTCCAGATATTTCAAACCATTCTTCATCTTTATTTATTCTTTGGAAAATATTACCGCGCATTTCTGTGATTTTGACTTGCTCGCCTTTATCATGCGTGCTGAACCGGTGCCCAAGTTCTGTAGGTGTGAATGCAGTCCAAAAGCCTGAAGTTTTAGATGCGACCTCTGATCTAAACGAAGTTGTAATAAGTGCCACGAATGGGACAACCCAGATTACTAGGATAATGGCGAGGATAATGTGGGCAAAGGAGCGATTATACATGACCTGTTAAATCCTTAGTGTTCAAGCTGCTTTTGTTCTCGGCGGATACGCCAACCAAGGAAAATCATATGGGGAATAACTGTTAACATTAGCATGATAGCAATAGCAGCGAATAAATTATCTACATTATTACCACCTATAGACCAAGTATTCATTGCAGCTTCCATCATAGTCGCAAGCAAAAGCTTATCGTCATCATTGGCAGACAAGGCGTAAGGAATATCGAAAACTTTCAAAACATCCGTCACCAGATAAGTCCATACAACTATTACAGTTGAAAAAATTTGCGGTAGCTTTACGCGAAAAAATAACTGTCGAGGATTTGCTCCGTCAATTATCGCTGCCTCAACTGTCTCTTGTGGAACACCTCTCAGTGCTGCAGAAAAAATAACCATAGCAAAGCCAGTTTTAATCCATACCATAATCCACATTAGGTAGAAATTACCCCAAAACTTAAGATTATACATAGGTTCATTATACTCGGGCGTGTGTCCTAAGAGAGCCTTTAGAAGTCCTATTTGATAGGAAGGTGTAACGCCATTTATTGCTTCTTGAGGCTCGATGCCTCCTCCCGCAAATATATTTCGCCAGATCACAGCTGCTCCAACAAATGAGATGGCTAAGGGTACAAAAATAAATGTTTTTGCAACTACACCCCATCTTACAGAGTCAGCTAAAACAGCAATAAGTAAACCAAATATTATACAAAGAGAAGGTACTAAAATTAGCCACATTAAGCTGTTTCTCATAGCGAGCCTAAACTGTATATAACCCAAAGCGTTTGGATCCCACAGGAATGAATAGTTACTAACTGAAGCTGCCCCACCAGGTTCTGTAAAAGAGATTTTTAATGTTGTAAGTGCGGGAATTAGCAAAAAAAGTAAGAGTAGGATCAGTGCTGGGCCCACAAATATCCAAGGTTGAATGGCTTCTATGATTGATGATCGTCTGCCAATTGAACTACTTGATCTAAAATTTGCTAACCCAAAGTTGAGCCAATTTGTGATCCAATAATAAAGGAATGAAATAAATAGGGCTAGAATAACAGATCGAAGCGCAAATCCTACTTTTGCAAATCTTAGTTCAGTAACAAAAGTTGCTACAGACCAATTATACTTATCGTGTAGCCAAAGACCAAAGTTAGCAAATGCATCATCTATCGGTGCAGTCAGCGAGAAAATAAAAACAGCAGTAATCGGTAGCACGCACACAATCGTCAGTAAGATAGCTAAGCTATTGCTGAAAATTATTGACTGTAGTGAGCGCATTTATCGGGTTTACCCATAATTAATAGAATAAGAGCACAGGATTTTTCCCGTGCTCTTAAGGTTTGTTTGGAAACTAATATTATTTAATAGCGTCCCATGCTGCTTGAATATTGTCAGCAGTTGTTTTTGCGTCTTGACCGTTTGCAAACGCTGTCATTTCGCTCCAAAAAGCTCCGGCTCCAATTGCACCAGGCATCAAGTCAGAAGCATCAAAACGAAAGGTTGTTGCATTTGCTAGGATTTCACCCTGCTTTCTAAGAAGTGGTGTTGCGTAAGCAGATAAATCAGCGCCTTTATGCGCAGTTAGGAATACACCCTGCTGCATCCAAGCTTCGTGTGCTGAGGCCTCTTGTAAATACTTAAAGAATGCTCGCGTAGCAGGAGAGTCTTTTGCCATAGTGTACAAAGTTCCCGCACCCAGAACAGGGTTGCCTAAATTTCCTGATGCAAATGGAGGAAAGTAGAAAGCATCTGCCTCACCGCGTGCAACTTCTGCACCTTTATCAGGGAAAAAGCCCGTAATAAATGAAGCTTGACGGTGCATCATACAGCTTGGTGGCGACGTAAAAAGACCCTTTGGAGCGTCTCCAAAAGATGTGGTCGCTACCGAAGAAGCTCCACCAGCTACGTAGTCATCGTTTCTAGAAAACTGACCATAAAGATTCATTGCGTTAATTACTTCAGGGCTATTGAAGGCCAGGTCATTTGAAACCCAACGATCGTAATTTTCCGCTGAAGTGGTGCGTAGCATGATGTCTTCCATCCAGTCTGTTGCAGTCCATCCAGTCGCATTTCCAGACTCCACACCTATGCACCAAGGAGTATTACCGTCTGCAACCATTTGATCAGAAAGTTCAATTAGTTCTTCCATTGTTGAAGGAATTTCATAACCATTATCTTCAAATTGCTCAGGTGAATACCAAACTAAAGATTTCAGATCCATTTTGTAAGCAAATCCATAGAAATGCTTATTGCCGCTGGCATCTGCATAAGTTCCAAGATCGACCCATGAAGAGCCGGCTCCATAATTATCGGCCATCCAAGAAGCCGCATCATCGCCAATTGGAATTAGATGGCCTTCTGCGGCCATATCAGCTGCAAGACCTGGCTGTGGAAAAATTGCAATGTTAGGCGGGTTATTTGAGCGCATGTCGGCAACAACGAGGGCTGCAAAATCGCGTGAACCAGAATATTGAACTTTTGCACCAGTTGCTTTTTCAAAGCAGCTAATGGTATTTTCTAACATTTCTTGGTCAGTACCTAGCATTGATCCTTGCATAGTTATGACTTCACCAGGAAAACTTCCCATGTCACCCAGTTTTGAAGGTGTATCGCAGACATCTGCGTAGGCAACACCGCTTACGCCGAATGACATAGCTGCTGCTGCGCTTAAGGTTTTGATGTTGAGTTTCATTCTATTCCTCCCAAGAGTTGAAACTTTAAAATTGCATTAAAAACCAAGTCATTTAATGACCTAATTCGTAAAATTTAAGTGCTAAAATTAACACTGTTGATAGCGCTACCAAACTCTAAATTCTAACTTAGGTCAAATATAAAAAGTTTGGCGATATAAAAACAAAAAACTGCTTAAAATTTTATTGCCCTCATATTTCTGAATTTCTTCACCTATTAAAGTTTTTGGTAATCTCCCCCTAAATAAACTAACGGTTTTTGGTCTGTAGTTTCAAACCTTTTCACTTCCCCTACGATGACTGAATGGTCGCCTCCGTCAAAGTGACTGTATTTTACGCACTCAAAGCGTGCGGAACAATTTTTGATGAACACTTCACCTTGATCATTGAAATTCCAATTCATTTCACTTCCACCATCAGCGCTCTTTGAAAATCTTTTGCACAGCTCAATTTGATGTTCACTAGCAATATGAATTGTAAATTTCTCAGCTTCCAAAAAAGTATTGTGTCTTTTGGAAGCCTTAGCAGGTGACCATAGAACTAATGGGGGTGATAAAGACAGGCTTGCAAAGCTATTTGCTGTAATTCCGATCGGACCATTTTTACCGTTACAGGTAACAATTGTGATCCCTGTTACGTATTTTCCTAGAGCAAATCTAAATTCATCCTGATTAATCATTGAAATCTAATCTCTCTGTCACTAAGCAACTTCGCGTCCGAGAGCAGCTGTATAAATTTCAAACCAGGTTTGTCTATCCAATTTAACCTCTAAGGCTTTTGAAATTGTCTTTATTCGAGCCAATGAGTTTGTTCCTAGAACGGGTAGAATATTAGCCGGGTGCGCGAGTAACCAGGCGACAGCGACCGCCCCCGGCTCGACGCCAAATATTTCCCCTATACTATCAAGATGATTTAAAATCTTTTCGTTCGATTCCAAAAATAAGTCTCCTCCTGCTAAAGGAGACCATGCCATAATGGGAGTATTATTACTTTGGTGAAATGCGACATCTCCATTAGTGAAGCCTTCGTGAGAAAGGACGCTTAATTCAATTTGATTGGTGACGAGTTTATTTTTCATCCCAGTTTGCAATAAATTCCAATCCCACGGTTTGAAATTTGAAACACCTACATTTCTTACTTTCCCAGAAGCGATTATTTCATCAAGTGCTGCACCGGTTTCGAAGTGATCCATCAACGGATCAGGTCTGTGAAGTAAAAGTAAGTCAATGTAGTCGATACCCATTAGATTTAAAGATTTCTCTACTGAATTTAAAATATGATCTCTTGACGTATCATAATACTTAACCCGCGCACTTTCATATATACCCACAGGAGCCACGATATCGCACTTGGTAACAATTTCCATTTTTTGACGGAGATTTGAACTTTTAAGCGCATTCCCTAGAATTTCTTCGGCTTCATAGCATCCATAAATATCGGCCTGATCAAAAGAAGTTATTCCCTGATCCAAACAAATTGCGATTTTATTTCGTACATGATTGGGCGATGTATCTTCATCATCACCTAATCGCCACATACCGTAAACCAACCGAGACATTTCTAGCGCTGAACTTATTTTAATTCTTTCCATTAGTGACGCTTTCCTAAACCAAGTGGAGTTGAAGGTGTATGGTCGGGAATTCTTCCGTATTCATGTGGTAAAGAACAAGTTTTTATGTTTGGCAAGACCTTCGAGCCAAAATGCTTACATTCTTCAAGGTGGGGGTATCCAGATAGGATAAAAGAACGAATTCCTAATTTTTGATATTGTTCTAATTCACTCATCACTTGATCAGTTGACCCAACAATAGCAGCGCCACATCCAGATCTTGCTCTGCCAATTCCTGTCCAAAGATGAGGTTCGATATAGCCGAATTCATCTGCAATTTTTCTATTTTTTGACTGGTGAGACACACCCAATGAAGAACTATCTTGAGCACGTTCTCTTATTTTTTTTCCAAAGTCATCTTCTAGCTTTGACACTATATACTCAGCATATTCTTTGGCTTCTATTTCGGTATCTCTAACAATCATATGGACACGCAGACCATAATCGAGGGTTCTATTATATTTTTCAGCCACCTCATTTACTGATTTCATTCGCCCAATTATTTGCTCCTTAGGTTCAGGCCACATCAGGTAGACATCACAATGTTGTCCGCATAACTCAAGAGCTGGCGGAGAATAACCACCAAAATAAAGCAATGGTCCTCCTATTTGAAATGGTTTTGAGGGGTCAGTTGTAAGACCTGCAAATTTGTATATCTCACCTTCATAATTAATCTCATCTTGGGTCCATGCTTGCTTCAAAATTTCCACAACTTCTCGTGAACGTTGATATCGATATCCACTTTCAGCTTTTTCCCCGGGAAAATCGGAACTAATAATGTTAATTGTCAGTCGACCTTTCATCATATGATCCAAAGTAGCGATAGTTCGGGCAAGCATAATAGGTTGCATTTCACCGCATCTTACTGCTGCAAGCATATTAATTTTGTTAGTTATTGGCGTGCAGCCAGCCACAAAGCTCAATGTGTCTTGCCCAACTTGATAAGAAGACGGGCATAGAATATTTCGAAATCCATAGTTTTCCGCTTCTTTAACTATTTTACTACAATGGTCCCATGAACTTCGGAGGTTTCCATCTGGAACTCCCAAGAACTGATAATCGTCGGAGCATAGAGCTGAGAACCAAGAAACCTCTGCAGCCTTCAATTCACTAGACGTTATTGGAACGACAGTCATAAATTGCCCTCATCTTAAGTCTTGCGTAGCATTACAACATATGTAAATCAATAGTGTATCAATCTTGAAATTACTTACATTTTAGAAGCATGTCTGAAGCCACCTCTTTACCAGTTTACATTCAAATTAGTGAAATGCTTATGCGAGAAATAATAGCTGGTCGGTTATCGGATGGTGAACGTCTACTGCCCGAAAGGCATTTAGCTAAATCCCTCAATATTTCCGTTGGAACACTGCGAAAATCATTAAAAGACCTTGAACAAAAAGGTGCTTTATTACGGAGGCATGGTTCTGGTAATTATATAAAATTTAATACGAAATTTAACTCTATTTACTCATTTTTTAGAGTTGAACTTATTGACGGTGGGGGTCTGCCTTCAGCGAAAAATATAGATATCAATTTGGTTCAAAAGCCAAAATATTCACCATTTTTTGGAGAATCGGATAAGTGCCTGAGGATTAGACGATTGCGTTTCTTAGACAATCTACCCTGCGTGTTAGAAGAAATCCACTTGGATGCCGTGAAAACAGATGGGCATAAATTTGATAATATTTCACAGTCTATTTATCTTTTTTATAAAGATATCCTAAATTTGCGCATTACCTCAGCTAGGGATAGTGCCACCTTGCTTCCAGTGCCTGTTTGGTCTCCTAAGGAATTTAAAATAATGAATTGTCAGGAAACAGTTTGTATAGAGCGTTTAGCATACGATCAGGTTGGAGCTCCTGTAGAGTTTTCACGAAGTTGGATCGATACAAATATTGCGCGCTATACGGCGCGTATCAGTTAGGAGCATTATGAAAAAAAAATACGGAATTATAGGTTGTGGAATGATGGGGCAGGAGCATCTTCGCAATATAAATTTAATAGATGATGCTGTACCTTATGCTATTTATGAACCTAATCCAAATATGCAGAAAATGGCAGAGTTACTTGCACCTGAGGCAAGGTTTTATGCCTCTCTTGATAAAATTTTAGGTGACGAAAACATTGATTGCTGGTTGATAGTTTCGCCAAATCATCTTCACATGAACCAATTGGAACAATTGGCTCGTGTACCCCATAAACCAATTTTAGTGGAAAAGCCTTTATTCACCAACATCAATCATTTGGAGAGAGTAGAAAAATTTTTAGTTAAATATACTGCACCGGTTTGGGTGGCCATGGAATATCGATATATGCCTCCCATAGCAGAACTCATTAGGCAGCAAGAAAATATAACTGGCGATATCAAAATGCTTTCTATTCGTGAACATAGATTTCCCTTTCTTCCTAAAGTTGATAATTGGAATAGATTTAATGAAAACAGTGGTGGAACATTTGTTGAAAAATGCTGTCATTTTTTCGATTTGATGAGGTTAATAACAAAATCCAACCCAACTAAGATAATGGCAAGTGGAGGACAGGCCGTTAATCACCTAAAAGAAAACTACTCGGGTTTGGTGCCCGATATCTGGGACCATGGATATATTATAGTTGAGTTTGAAAATAATATGAGGGCAATGCTTGAACTGTGCATGTTTGCTGAAGGGTCAAAGTATCAAGAAGAGATATCAGTCACAGGAGGGGCTGGCAAAATTGAGGCTTTTATTCCGGGACCTGCCAGGTTTTGGCCAAAAAATCTTGGTACTCCTCCGATATCAAAAATAGTTATCAGCCCAAGAGATAAGTCTGGTTTAAAAGAATTAGAGGTTCCTGTGGATAAAAAGATATTAGAAGCTGGAGATCATAATGGTTCCACGTTTTATCAGCACAAAAAATTCATGCTGGTGGTTGACGGAAAGATGTCGCCAGAGGTTACACTGGACGATGGTATCTGGGCGGTTAGAATGGGACATGCAGCGCAGGTTTCTGCTGAAACTGGAGAAGTGATTAGGTTCTAAAGTTACTAATTTGCAACTATGCTCTCTGGTTCGTCACTTTAGATTAAATTTCGATTACTTTTAAAGCCTTGCGCATTTTTTCGGGGATAGGTGTGGGCCTTCTATTTTTACAATCTACGAGAACCTGGGCAAAAAAACCGAGAGCAAAACACAGTTTGTCCTCTTCTCTAAAAAGCCCTGCTTGATATAACCATGATGTATTGCCAATTTTTTTTATTCTTAAGCCCACTGCTATTTTATCTGGATACGCAGCTTCGGAAAAGTAGCGACAACCACTTTCAACTACCATAAATTCTAAACATTTATGTTCTTTATTAAAGAAGCCATGGTTTCTCTGCCAGTCAGTAACAGCTGTGTCTATTAGTGCATAATGGACAATATTGTTCATATGGCCGTAGGCATCGTTATCCATCCATCTTGTTGGCATCTCAATAAAGGTGGGAAACTCGTCTCTGGGAAGTTGTTTGTGTTGTGTCATTTCTGTATCCTGGCGCAAATATATATAAATCACTTAGCGCGTCTAAAATTTAGCCAAAAGAAATGATTTGTATAGTAAATAAGAAAAATATGGTGAGATGATCAATGGAAATAAATGGAAAAGTATCAGCTGTAGTTACCGGTGGCGCCTCCGGGTTGGGTGAGGCAACTTCGCGTATGCTATCCTCCATGGGCGCAAAGGTAGCTATTTTTGACTTAGACGCTGATAAAGGTTTAGCGATTTCGAAAGAAATAAATTCGGATTTTTATAAAGTCGATGTATCGAATATTAGTTCTGTAAAACAAGCAGTTTTATCTTTTTCGAAGCAAAATGAAGGAATTCAGATTGTTGTAAATTGTGCTGGTATAGGTCCAGCAGCAAAAACTGTTTCACGAGGTGAAGCCCATCCAAACGAACTATTTGCTAAAGTAATTAATATTAATTTAATTGGTTCATTTAATGTAGCTTCAGTATGTGCGGCTGAAATGGTCAAAAATAGGGAGTATTCGGAGGATGGTTTTAGGGGTGTAATAGTAAATACAGCATCTGTTGCGGCTTTTGATGGGCAAATAGGTCAAGTTGCTTACGCAGCTTCCAAAGGTGGCATTGTAGGAATGACACTTCCTATGGCGAGAGATCTTTCGGATAAGGGCATTCGTGTCTGTTCGATCGCGCCGGGATTATTTTTGACACCACTCTTAGAAAGTTTACCTGAAGAAGTTCAAGAATCTTTGGGAAAACAGGTTCCATTTCCATCACGACTAGGAAGGCCAGCGGAATTTTCCAAGTTAGTGGTTCAGATTATTGAAAATGATATGCTAAACGGAGAGGTAATACGTTTAGATGGAGCCATCAGAATGGCTCCACGTTAGGTAGTCCTAAAAAATCTGAATAGTAATGAGGCCGCCCATCCGGCAAATATAGCAATTGCAATTGACATTAAGCCATATGCTAGAGGATTTTCTCGAGACATATTAAATAAGAAACGCTCTAAACCAACTTTCCTGACATCAATTATTGTTGTGAATTCATCAATTACATTTCCACCCCTAGTCAGGAGAATGCGTGCAGTATAGTCACCGTCAGATATATCTGCAGGCATCTCTATAGATGTCTGAAATAGGGTTTGTTCATCAATATCAACCGTATTTTCCAGCAATTGATATAAACCTTGATCGCTTCTGATCCGTATCACTGCATCTGAAAATAAAGCTGCATCCAAAACATTCATAGGTGCACCAACAGATCTAATTGCTCGAGGTATAGAAACTTTATATCTTAAGTCTTCAGTATCATTTATAGTTGATGAAAAATCGGAGCTTGTAGCAACAGCATAAAAGCTCGGTGCGGCGTCTACTTCTACGGTATCAGTATTCATCCAAATTCCAAAAACCTTTGATTTTCTATGGACTGAAATTGGCTCTGACGGCCCTGCAATAGTAACGATAACCTGAATATTACCTAAGGGAGCTGGCTTGTCTCTTTTAACCGCCCCAAACAATAAAATTTGGGAGCCATCAAACGTTGCAGTTATTCCTACTTTTTCTTTGTCCATCCCAATGACAACACTTTCCGCTATAGCGGACGAAGCTGATATCAAAATTAATAAAATAAGCCTTAGCATTAGTGCATACTCGCATCACTGATCGAATACAGTTCACTTGGCATGATCAATAAGTCGAGGGCAATTTTTATACAAACAGCAATAACCATTAGTGCTAATAGAATTCTTAATTGTTCAGCTCGTAAACGAGTTCCGAATTGGCTACCTAGTTGAGCACCAAGTACGCCGCCTAAAAGTAAGAGAACAGCCAAAGCTATATCTACAGTGTAATTCGTTGTTGCATGTAATAAAGTGGTAAAACCCGTAACAAAAATAATCTGAAAAAGTGATGTTCCTACGACAACTTTTGTTGGCATGCCAAGTATGTAAATCATAGCTGGCACCATAATAAATCCACCACCAACACCCATTATTGCTGACAGGATCCCCACCAAGAGCCCTACCAATATCGGCGGTATTATAGAAATGTACAACCCTGAGGTTCTGAAACGTATTTTAAAAGGTAATTGCTGTGCAAAACCTCTGGGTCTACGCACTTTTTTGGGTATTGATCCGCCTTGTGTCTTTAAAATCGCGCGTAAGCTTTCTATAAACATCAAGCTTCCAATAATACCCAAAAACGCGACATAACAAAGTTTTACAAGTAAATCGACTTGCCCAAGGCTCTTGAGATAATTAAAAATAATTATCCCTATTCCAGCCCCCAGAAGGCCTCCAATCAGCAGAATTGAACCCATTTTTAAATCTACGGTTTTACGTTTTAGATGAGCCAGTGCTCCTGAAAATGAGGATGCGACAATCTGATTTGCTTCGGTTGCAACTGCAACAGCTGGGGGAATTCCAATAAAGAATAAAAGGGGTGTCATTAAGAAACCGCCACCAACACCAAACATTCCGGAGAGAATACCAACGATCCCACCTAAGCCAAGTAAAACAAAGGCGCTCACTGAAACTTCAGCAATTGGAAGATAAATTTGCATAGCCGTCTTTAGACAGAATTATTTGGTATTTGCAACAACTAGAATGGTCAGAAACTTAGTATCTTTAACGCTCTTTAACATATGGTTGTCCCCCCGCCCTTGGAGGAATAGCCTTGCCTACAAAACCGGCCAGTACAACCACGGTTAGGACATAAGGTAAAGATTGTATAAAAACGACGGGAACCTTTAATTGGCTATCAGTACCCGTGTTCCAAACAGAGAAAACAACCATAAAGGCGATAGCTGAAATGCCAAGGGCCAAACCTCCAAGAACTACTTTGTCTAAATAATCCTTTTTCCAAACATAGCTCACTAGACCCAGTGCAAGAACTATTAAAAACCCACTTAACGCCCAAGCGGGAAGTAATATATTTTGAAATCGAGTATCTACAGCGAAGAAAAATCCGAATAACAAGCATGCTCCTAGTGCATACCATGGCCGCCACTTAGCAAAAATTAAAGCAGCCAGCGCAATGAACCCACGCCCTGCTGACATGTCTTTTGTAAAATTTGCCTGTAGGGAAGTTGCAATATATGCTCCTGCAATACCGCACAAAACACCTCCAATAATAACTGCACTATAGCGTAGGCCGACAACTGATATTCCCGCTGTGTCAACCGCAGCGGGATTTTCCCCAACGGCTCGCAGGCGAAGTCCATACCGCGTTTTGTAAAGAACAAACCACGAAATAGGGACTGTCAGTAGGGCGATGTAGACAAGAAGAGAGTGTCCAGAAAAAAGCTCTGAATAGAGTTGTATTAATGGACTCGCGTCATTCATTTCTTTTGACGACGTAGCTCCCGGAAAATTTATTGGTTCGAACCTACCGCTCGACTGTAAAGGTGGTGTTCGACCTCCCTGTCCAAACAAATCTTGCGCTATAACGACAGTGAGGCCTGCTGCTAGAAAATTTATGGCTACCCCTGATATAATCTGGTCACCACGAAGCGTAATTGATGCTAAGCCATGAAGTAAAGACAACATAACCGACGCCAAAATACCTGC
>CACGIS010000024.1 GCA_902573175.1 Paracoccaceae bacterium
CTACATATGCAACCTGAATTTTTGGTTCGTTATTGTGAGCGGCTAACGAGAATTACTACACTTAAAGTAAAAAGATTTATTGATCATGAAAAGGTTATTCCAAATTCTATCTACATTGCTGATGGATCAAACCATATGGAGATAAGCAAAACTGGATCAGATTACTTTTTGAATAAAGGAAATGCCGAAAAAGTAAAAGGCCACTGCCCAAGTGTGGATGTTCTTTTTAACTCAGCAGCAAAAATCAAAAATTCAAATCTTTTAGCTATTTTACTGACTGGTATGGGCTCAGATGGAGCAGAAGGATTAAATTCATTAAAAAATTCTGGGGCTTTTACAGTAACGCAGAATGAAGAAACTTCAGAAGTTTACGGCATGCCCAAAGCCGCTCTTGAAATAGGGGCTGCTAAGTGCGTTCTTAGTCTGGAACAAATCACTAAAATTCTAAGCGCACAAGAAGTTCAATTTTCTTGTTAAATACTTTTATACATCTGATAGTGCATCTAGAATTGGGCATTCAGGCCGATCATCTCCCTTACAATTTTTTGCCAGAAAGCTAAGTTGATGCCGCAGGTCTTTAAGCTCAATTAATTTAGCGTCTATTTCTGAAATCTTCTCCAACGTCAGAGCTTTTACTTCCTTACTAGACCTATTTTTATCAGAGTATAAAGAAAGTAGTTCCTCACATTCTTGAATGCTGAAATTAAATTTCCGGGCTTTTGCAACAAATTGTAGTTGGGCCAAATCATCGTCAGAAAAATCTCTATATCCTGTATTAGAATTTTTTAAAGGCTTTACGAGACCAATATCGGCATAATATCGAACCGTTTTTACTGTTAAATTTGATAGTTTGGCAGCTTTACCTATATTCACAATATATCCTTTACACTCCACTTACTGGAGAGTTTACACATGAATAAAATGAGGTCAACATGACGTATTTGGTAAGTGAATTAAACATTAATTGGCGGTGCAAACACACATGGTTTCGTTCATCCAAAAATACGGGATGGTGCCTGCTGGGGTGCGCTATTGGTGATATTGGAACCATACTATATTTTCAGTTAATGGGAATAGATTGGCCCGTATGGCTTATTATGACACTGGCAATTATAAATGGCATTATAACGTCAATTATATTAGAAACTTTCATTTTAAGTAAGCAAATGGAGCTTCGGCAGGCTTTTAAAACTGCGATCGGCATGTCTTTAATTTCAATGGTTTCAATGGAATTGGCCATGAACATAACCGATGTACTGTTAACAGGCGGAGCCGTTATAAAATTATGGGTCCTTCCTTTTATGCTCTTTGCGGGTTTTATTACCCCACTTCCATATAATTATTGGAGGCTTAAAGCTCTGGGAAAATCCTGCCACTAGAAAAGCCTCATAATACTCAGTTGGGAAATCAAATCTTTTACAGGACTTTTATTAACGGATCCCATTTACTGCCAGATAGGCTGAGTAAAGAGATGTGGTTCCCGTAATAAACAGTCGATTTAATCGCTCTCCACCAAAACAAACATTGGAAACAATTTCAGGAATTTTGATTTTGCCTATCAAAACACCAAGCGAGTTATAACAATGGACACCATCTGCAGCCGAAGTCCAAATTCTATCTTCGCTATCAATTCTGAACCCATCGAATAAACCATTTGAGCATTCGGCAAACAATTTTGGATCTTCTGAAATTACTTTCTCTCCTCTAAGATCAAAACTGTAAATATTCCTTGGACCACCCTTAACATGAGAGCCTCCCGTATCTGAAATATAGAGTTTGCTTTCACTCTTATTAAAACAAAGTCCATTGGGTTTAACCAACTGATCCGTAATTAAATCTAAATTTCCCGTTTTTTGGTCAATTCTAAATACATTACAGGAGGACTGCTCACTTGGTGACTTACACCCTTCATAATCACTCATTATGCCGTAGTCAGGATCAGTAAACCAAATGGAACCATCACTTTTTACGACTATATCATTAGGTGAATTCAATCTTTTACCGTCAAAGTGGCTTGCTAATATTGTAACTTCACCAGAATGCTCAGTTCGCGTTACAGACCTTGATAGATGCTGGCATGTTATCAAACGTCCCTGAAGGTCTCTAGTATTTCCGTTTGAAAAGTTGGAGGGATTTCGAAATTCTGATACACTACCATTTGTTTCATCCCATCTAAGCATTCTATTATTTGGGATATCAGAAAATAAAAGAAACCTTCCAGCTGGAAACCAAACAGGCCCTTCAACCCAACGCGCTCCTGTCCAAAGTCTTTCCACACGGCCATGTCCTGTCAAACAGCTGTTAAACTCTTCTTCTAAAACTTCAAAGCCGGCGCCTTCTATCTCTCCAAAAAAATTTTCCATAAAACTTAGTTATCCCGCATATTCCAAAGTTTAAAAGCATTTTCTCTATAAAAACTTTTTCTTTCAGATTTGGACCACCCAGAAGTTAAGTTATGCGTCAATCCAACCCAAGTTGGTAAGCCCCCACCTAACTGACATACTGGGCTATCGCTTCCCCAGACAATTCTATCAATTCCAAAAACGTCAACAGTATGATCAAAATAGGGCTTTATATCCGTGAGTTTCCAACTCTCAGCGTCGCCATAAGCTATGACACCAGAAATTTTAGCTGTCACGTTAGGGCGTTGCGAAATATTTTTCATTGCCGTTGCCCAGGATGAAAAAATATTATTTTTTATGTCGGGGACACCGCAATGATCCAAAATAAATTTAACATTTGGGCAAGCATCTATTAACTCTTCAACGATAGGCAACTGATCAGCTCGGGCACATATGTCAAATGTAAAGCCATAATTGCTCAAAAGTTTGATATTCTCCCTAAATAAAGAACTTTGACTGACATCATCTGAAACAACGTGAAGAACTCTCCTAAAGCCTTTAATTAGTGTTTTCTGGGCGGCCCAATTTAAAAAATCATTGAAACCTTGCTGCTCAGGTCTGCAGGCTGAAATTACTCCCTTTATCTTGCTGGCTGGCTGGCTGCTTAAACTCTCCAACATAGTGGTTTCATTTTTAATATCTTCTTCTCTGACATCTACTTCCATATGAAAGCATGCATCAATACCCAACCTGTTGGCTGTAATTTCATATTCTTCATAGTGGTACGGTTTATTTAATGCGGGGATCTCACTTAACCATGGGTAACCAAGTTTATTTGGGTAAATGAGATGAAGATGTGTGTCAAAGAGCATTAATCAAAAACTTCTATTTTTATGAATTATTCATTTAAATTAATTTTACACTGAGTGAATAATTTTTGATATAATTTTTTAAAACAGAAAAAAACTTAGATCATCAAGGTTGATTAGATGGAAAATACTCAATTTGGAGCTCGTCTCAATTCATTTAAATTAGGACTGGGTCAACCTGAGATTGAGGCAGCAGGTAATTTGACTTTGGCACTTTTGAAGCGTGCTACGCAGGCAGGTCTAACTTGCGCAGATTTGAATTTTCCAGATCACTTTTCTAATCTCGAAGTTGAGAAACTAAAAAAGTTTTTAAGTAAAAACGACATTAAGATTCACGGTCTGGCTATGCGATATTATACATCGCCAAAATTTAAATTAGGGGCTTTTACAAACCCAGAGAAAGCAGTTCGCCAATTAGCAATAGATGAGACAAAAAAGGGAATTGATCTTGCGGCAGCATTAAACTGTGAAACGATGACCCTTTGGATGGGGCAAGATGGTCTTGATTATTCTTTTCAAGCAGATTTTTCAAAAATGTGGGATGACACAATTACGGCCATGCAAGAGCTTGCTGACCATAATCAAAATATCAATATTTCAATTGAGTATAAACCAAATGAGCCCAGAGCCTTCTCTTTAATGCCTGATGTGGCGACAACTTTATTAGCGCTTGCTGAAATAAATAGAGCTAATACTGGCGTGACTTTAGACTTTGCCCACGTATTGTATGCAGATGAAATGCCTGCTTTTGCTGCTAACCTTATAAACAGAAAATCAAAGCTTTTAGGCGTCCATCTAAATGATGGTTACGGGAAATGGGATAATGGTTTAATGGTTGGCTCTGTTCACCCTATTCAGACATTAGAGCTTCTAGTTGAGCTCCTTGATTGTAATTACAACGGAGCAATCTACTTTGATACTTTCCCTGATCATTCTGGATTAGATCCCATTGAAGAAAGTAAAGAAAATATAGCAATCACCAAAAAGTTGATTAAAATTGCCAAAGAGTTGCATAAATCAGATGCAGTTAAAGAGGCTCGAACTACGCAAAATCCCATTTTAGCCCAGCAAATAATTCGAAGTAGCCTATTAAAATGAAAAATTTATTTGTTGTTGGATCCCTTCACTTAGACGTCATTGTAAAGAGCCCAAGGATCCCACAAAAAGACGAAACAATTATTGGAAAATCAGTAGAGTATGTTTTTGGTGGCAAAGGTGGCAATCAAGCATTGGCTGCTGACCAGAATGGTGCATCTACGTTCTTAGCTGGACGTGTGGGATCTGATAGCTTTGCCAAACTATTGACTGCTCATTTACAAAACTCTTCTGTAGACTTTAGTGCTTTACAGGTAGGAAAAGGCGCAAGTGGAATGAGTGTAGCGATAGTTGAAGAATCTGGTGAGTATAGCGCAGCCGTCGTATCAGGAGAAAATCTTCATATTGATGAAAAATCAATCGAAGTACCAGAAAATACTGGGGTCTTATTGTTACAAAACGAAATTAACGATAAAGTGAACTTAGAAATCGCAAAGCGTGCTAAAGCTGCTGGTTCTAAAATTTGGTTGAATGCCGCGCCGGCTAAAAGAATTGAAAATAATCTCCTTTCATTAATAGATCTTTGTATTGTGAACCGAATTGAGGCTGAGTTTTACGATTTCAGCAATAAAGAAAAAAATGAAAATAATTTAACAATAATTAAAACTTTAGGTCAGCAGGGTTTAGAGATAATTGAACCTTGTGGAAATATAAAAAAAATTCCAGCCTTTAGCGTTAATGTAGTTTCATCACACGGTGCAGGCGATATGTTTATAGGCGCATTAGCAGCAAGATATTTACAGGGTGACCCGATTGAAAGTGCGCTTAAATACGCTCAAGCTGCAGCAGCTCTGCATATATCCAGACCAGAAAATGAAAGAAAAGAAATTACACCAAAAAATATATCAGATTTTATCAGTTCTAATCTTTAAAATTTAATTATTATAAAATTAATCAATAGGAGCATCAGATCTGAGTAAGTTCTCTGACTTTAAATCTGACCAAAGTGAACTCGGAATAGTCTCAGAATAAACTTTAATGTTGTCATTTAACTCGTTTTTTGTCTGAGCCCCAGGTATTACACTTAAATGCGTTGGATGAAGTAATGGAAATTGTAAAGCAGCGGCTTTCAACGAAACATTATGCGCCTTACACACTGCTTCAATTGATTTCACTTTAGCCAGCACCTTTTCTGGTGCAGGGTCATAGTTGTAAAATGCTCCATCAATCGCACCTGTAGCTAGTATTCCGGAATTGTAAGGACCACCTGTTACTATTTTTATCCCACGCTTTTGGCACAAGGGTAGAAAGGTATCTAACGCATCCTGCTCAAGCAAAGTATAGCGGCCAGCAAGTAAGAAGATGTCGAAATCTCCTTTTTTTGCAAGATCCTCGCAAACCTCCCACTCATTTATTCCACCTCCAATCGCTTTTACAACGCCTTGATCTCGGAGACTAATCATCGCTTTGTAGCCACCATCATCAAAGAATTGCCGAATTCTTTCATCTGAAGCTTGCTTGGAGCCGTGCGTAAAAATGCATAAATCGTGAACATATGCGATATCTATTTTATTAATACCGAGCCGCTCATAAGAAAACTCTATGGACCTCATAACTCCATCGTAACTGTAGTCATAGACTTCTTGCCTTGAAGGCACTTCAAACCACTTGCCGTGCCCAGTACGGTCACTTTCGCCACAGGGTTTCATAAGTCGGCCCACTTTAGTTGAGAGGACATATTCGTCTCTCGGTTTAGTCCTGAGAAACCAATTTAGACGGGTTTCGCTTAAACCGAGCCCATAAAGTGGCGCAGTGTCGTAATACCTCACTCCAGAGTTCCATGCCGCTTCAAGAGCCGAATTAGCCTCATTGTCCGAAATCGGTTTGTAAAGGTTGCCAAGTGGAGCTGTACCGAAACCAATTTCAGTCAAAGAAAAACCGCCGGAGGATCCCTTTTTAAAAATACGGCTTTTAAGCATCATTTTTCCTTTTCTTTGGTGTTAAATTGGCAATGAGTAAAATTTAATTGGCAGTTTATATCCGTAAAGCTTAACATGCCTCATAGGAGGATTGTCTATTGAAAAATCGGTTCGAGGAAGTTTTTGCAACCAAAAAGCCAGTTATCGCAATGGTACATCTCGGTGCCCTACCCGGATCTCCACTGCATGACAGTGAAGCCGGCTTAAATGGCCTAATAGAAGCTGCAAGGTTAGATCTTCATGCATTACAAGATGCGCAAGTTGACGCCGTTATGTTTGGAAATGAAAATGATAGACCATACGAATTAGAAGTAGATACAGCATCCACATCAGCCGCAGCCTATATTATCGGACAGTTAAAATCTGAGATTAATATTCCTTTTGGAGTTAATATGCTCTGGGACCCTATGGCGACTGTAGCACTTGGTGCAACGACTGGTGCGACTTTCGTAAGAGAGATTTTCACCGGTTCTTATGCATCAGACATGGGAAATTGGACAGCTGACGCAGGGAAAGCCATGCGTTACAGGGATCAATTAAATAGAAAAGATATGCTTATGCTTTTTAACGTATCTGCAGAATTTGCCTATTCTCTCGACCAACGTTCTCTTGCGGATCGAGCAAAAAGTGTAGCTTTTTCATCGATACCAGACGCAATTTTAGTAAGTGGGCAAATTACCGGCGAGGCTGCAGATTTGTCAGAACTTAAAATGGTCAAAGATACCGTATCTAATTTGCCAGTGCTGGCAAATACAGGAGTGAAACACGAAACAGTGGAAGAAATATTCAGAATTGCTGATGGTTGCATTGTCGGTTCTGCTTTAAAATATTCGGGCGATACATGGCAGTCTGTCGATCCCGACCGCGCGAAAGATTTTATGGAACGCGTTAAAAAAATACGGTCACAAATATGATTGAACGAATACGAGAAGATACGCTCAACTTAATGACAATAGCCGGGCTATCTGGCCACGAAAACCAAGTTAGAAATTATATAAAAGAAGAGTTAAAAAAAATCGGTCTCAAACCAATTTTTGATAAATTTGGTAACACTACAGTTACCTTTCCAGGCACAAGTCCCAGTGTGATGCTATTTACCCACATGGATCAATTAGGTTTAATAGTGCGTAAAATTGAAGATGATGGTTTCCTGAAATTTGAACGTGTTGGTGGGGTTCCAGAAAAAATACTGCCAGGACAAGCTGTTTCAGCAATCTCAAAAAGCGGCAAACCTCTTTCCGGTATTATTGGAATAAAAAGCCACCATGCGACGCAACCTGAGGAAAAGTATCAGGTCTCAAGCTATAGAGATCTTTATATAGATTTGGGAATGGGCTCGGCAGCTGAAGTTCGGAGCAACGGAATAGATATTGGAAGCCCAGTGGTATATAAGCCATCTGCTGAAGTTATTGCAGATGATAAAATTATAGGAACCAGCGTCGATGACAGAGCCGGCTGCGCTGTTCTTTTGGAAGTGGCCAGACAATTAAATTCAAGAAGTAATGGTCCTGAAGTGAATATAGTTTTTACAGTTCAGGAAGAATTCAATCTAAGAGGCGCGCTTCCTGTAGCCCAAAAAATAAAACCTGAGATCGCAATACAAATTGATTTGTTACTAGCGAGTGACACACCAGAAATGAGAGATTTTGGAGAAATCAAACTTGGAAAGGGGCCAGGTTTAAGTATGTTTTCCTTTCACGGAAGAGGTACATTAAATGGGGTTATTCCTCATCCAGTTTTGGTAGATCATTTCGAGCAGACTGCTTCGAATGAAAGTATTAATTTGCAGAAAAGTGCTCATATTGGAGCTCTTACTGATTTATCTTATGTCCAATTAGTTGAAGACGGAGTAGCTTCAATAGATGTTGGCTTCCCAATCAGGTATAGTCATACCGCCCAGGAAATGTGCGATCTGAAAGATCTTGTTGGGTTGGCAAAACTTCTTATATCAGCCCTGAACTCCCTGCCTGAAAATATAAATTTAATTCGTGATTAGGTGCTAACATGAAATATACGGTCGGTGTCGATATTGGAACATTCGAAACTAAAGCTGTACTAGTAAACGAAGTCGGTGAAGTAGAGGCGCAGGCTCATAAACCCCACAAAATGTTAGTTCCCCAACCAGGTTGGGCTGAACATCGACCAAATGAGGATTGGTGGGGAGATTTTTGTGAGGTCACAAATAAAATTTTGAAAATGAGTGGTGTTAAACCTCAGGATATTAAAGCTTTGGCTTGTAGTGCCATAGGTCCATGCATGTTGCCAGTGGACAATCACGGCGAACCTCTTATGAACGGTGTCTTATATGGTGTGGATACAAGGTCTCATAAGGAGATTGACATCTTAAACGATATTATTGGCGAAAGTAAAATTTTAGAAATTTGTGGAAATGCATTAACATCCCAATCCGTTGGGCCCAAAATATTGTGGCTAAAGAGAAACAAACCTGAGGTTTTCAAAAAAACTGCAAAAATATTAACATCAACAAGCTTTCTTTTGCATAAACTGACTAAGAAGTTTGTAATTGACCACTATACTGCAGCTAATTTTTCGCCACTTTACAATATCCATACTCAAAACTGGAGTAGCGAACTAACAGAGGAAATCATTCCCATCGAATGTTTGCCTGAGCTAAAATGGTCAACAGAAATCGTTGGTAACGTTACTGAAAAAGCAGCATCCGAAACAGGTCTACCAAAAGGTATACCTGTCACTACAGGGACAATAGACGCAGCAGCTGAGGCTATTTCTATAGGCCTTACCAATCAAGGCGATACCATGTGCATGTATGGATCAACTATTTTTATGATCTCTCTTACGCGTAAACAAAATAGTGATCCCCGTCTTTGGTATGCTCCGTGGTTATTCGAAGGTGAGCATGCCTCTATGGCTGGTTTAGCAACAAGCGGAACATTAACGCATTGGTTTAGAGAACAATTTGGAAGAGAATTAGATATTAAATCTAGCTTTACTGAGTTAACTAACGAAGCGAACATGTCGAAACCAGGCGCAAACGGAATAGTATTTCTTCCCTATTTTTCTGGAGAGCGAACGCCCATACATGATCCTCATGCCAAGGGAACAATTTTTGGTTTGAGACTTGATCACGAACGAGGAGATATTTATCGAAGTCTCATAGAGGGAATTGCCCACGGAACACGCCATGTTATCGAAGCATTTGAAGATGCTGGAACTCAAACCAATAACCTATATGCGGTCGGCGGAGGTACGAAAAACGATCTATGGCTGCAATCAACTTCTGATATTACTGGGCTCGATCAAATTGTACGTGAAAAAACAATAGGAGCGAGTTATGGAAATGCGTTCTTAGCAGCCTGCTCAACGGGCTTGGTGAAGCGAGAAATGATTGACAGCTGGAACCCCAAAAAGAAAATAATAAAATCTCAAAATCATGAAGTCCATAATCGTAATTATGACATTTTTAAGTCTTTATATGAGGCAACCAAACATCTTATGAAAGAAATCTAATCAGTTTCTTTTTAGATAAGCTAATTTTCGCTATTTTACCGCTCCAGCCGCCATCCCTTTTATAATATAACGCTCCAGAATTACGGCTATTATAATCAATGGTAAAATAGCCGCTAATGATAATGCTGCCATTGACCACCAAGATATACCTTGCGAACCTGTTTGGCTGGCAACCATTACTGGTAATGTTTTTGCATGCGACGACGTTAAAAGAGCCGCAAAAAAATACTCATTCCAAGTCAAAACGAGAGAGATAATAAATGCTGCGACCATACCGGGCAGAGCAATAGGCATAATTATTGTTAAAAAGGCGCCCCATATTGACAATCCATCAACAAGGGCGGCCTCCTCCAATTCTGTAGGAATAGAACTAAATTGGTCTCTCATTATCCAAATCACAATAGGCAGAACCGTTAATGTGTAGAGAGCAATAAGCCCAACTCTTGAATCTAATAATGCTAGTTCTTTGTATAAGACTAAAAATGGCAATGCCAAAACAACCGGAGGAAGGATAAGCTGTGATAGGAAAAAAAAGGAGATATCTGAATTTCGCATAAACCCAAAACGATATTTAAATCGACTTAAACCATAGGCAGTACAACTACCTAACAAAACGGCCAAAGTTGACGATCCTACAGCAGCTATCATCGAATTATAAAACCGCTTTAAGAATTCTTCTCTCACAGTACTTTCTACAAATATCCTATCTGGAGACAATCCTAAAGACTTGAGCCCTAGCCATTTTGGCCTAAAGTCCCACCAGGGAACAAGGTTACCCTTCATGACATCAGGAGCAGTTTTGAAGGTTGTTGTAACCGTCCAGTAGATGGGGAAAAGACATATTATCGCCCAGAATATGAGAATGAGGTAAATAAGAGTTTTTCCCAAAAATCGTTTAGGTTTAAATGCCACATCGTTTTTACTATCGAAGAAAATTTGCTTAGACATGCTTAGTACCGTGGCCTCGACCAACGCTCTGCCATTTTAATCAAAAATGTCATGAAGATCACGATTAATATTAAATAAACTATAGCTAAAAATGTGCCATAACCAACATTACTACGATCTCTATATTCTCTATAGATAAAGCTAGTAACACTATCAGTCGCTCCTCCAGGGCCACCTGACGTTACATTAATTATTATATCTGCAAGTTTTAGTTTAAAGATAATTCTTATCAAGATAGCTGTGATTGATACTGGTAGCATCAAGGGGAATGTAATTTCCCAAAACTTCTTCCATGGTGGTGCACCATCAACCTCTGCTGCCTCGTGAAGTTCCTTTGGGATGGCTTGCAAGCCTGCTAAAATCATAATCATCATAAAGGGAATAAAGGTCCAGGCATCCATAACCATTATCATAAATCGTGCTATTTCATCAGATCCAAAAAATGAGGGGTTATCCCAGCCTAGAGTACGCACAAGCCGGGAAATCGGTCCAAATCTTATTTCAAGCATAGACTTACCTATCATCCAACTTACCGCTACAGGAGACAACATTAGAGGCATGAGGAATGCTACTCTAAAAAATTTTCTGGCTTTTATTTGAGAGTTCAGTAGTACAGCAAGACAGAATGCTATTATATATTCTGGTATAATTGCTAAAATATACCAGACCATATTTTTTAATGCATTCCAATAAAACGGATCGCTCCACATCTCGATAGCGTTATCAAAACCATTGAACTGACGTCCATCAGGAGAAGACAAATTCCAACTTGAAAAAGCAATCCCTAGCGCAAAAATGAGCGGAAAAATCACCATCGATATAACAAAAAGAACGGCTGGTAGAATAAAAAGTCGCCGCCTGCCTTGCTCTCCATGCAGGATGACTTGAGCCCAGCAAAGACAAGTGGCCCAAAAGAAATAAGCATAAAGAGTTGGACGCCACGTTGTGAAGCCAAACTCAAACGTGCTGAACTGATCTAGGCTTTGGAGAACAATTAAAATCAACAATATAGTAGCGGATCCCCATATCATTAAACGGCCTAAATCTCGACGCCTATCCGAGATTTTGTCTTGCGTTACGATATGAAGATAATCGGCGTCAGTGCTACTCAAAGTTATGCGAACCCAATTTATTTTTTTATTTTCAGATTTAGGCCGGCAAGTTTTGCCGGCCTATTTCATGAATAATTACATACCCATGGAGGCTTTGTAGAGGGCAATCTGACTATCTCGCCCAATTTGATCAGTAATCTTTTCCCATGCGACAGCAATTGCATCAGCCGTCTCTTGAGCCGAACCATATTGACCCGCAAACCCTTTAGCCAATTCATCCTCAGCAACTGAGTAGTACTGAAAGATACCTGGTATACGTGGTTCGTTAAGTGAGTTTGGATGGTTATAGGTATCAAGATTAGATCCCAAATAATCCTCCACAAACGCGCGATCATAACCAGCAGCTTCCCACTCATCATAGTTAAAGTGAGAATTTCTATATGGTTGAAAACCTGATGGATAAGCTGAGGTCCAAAGAGAAATATCTTTCCCTCCAATATGGGCTGCAGCAGACCATGCGGCTTTCCTTTTCTTACTATCACCTTCGACCCGGTTCGTAACATATACTCCCCAACCAAGGTAAGCGTTATTTGGAGCTTCGTTGTAAGTATTCTCCCATGCACCTTTGTTGTGATTATATACGCGGTCTGAGCCTGGGATAGCGCTGAAGCCGACAACATCTCCGATTACGGAAGTGTCTGAGGTTCTAGCATTAGATCCAATATCGCCCCACCAAGTGAGCATCGATCCTGTACCCGCTAAGAACTGCTGAAAACCAGTTGTACCTGGGTCAGCGTTGATCTGATCAGCCGGGTATGCTCCCTCAATCGCAATTAAGTCCATTACGTCTTGAATAGCTTGTACCCAACCAGGGTTGTTAATCCTTGGTTTCATTGTATCGATATCAAACAAAAATGCAGGATCATCAGGATGCTTGACGTAAGGACCGGCTCGGTCTGTCAAAAAGTACATTCCAAAACCACCCCAGCCTTTTAATGGATCTAAAAAGCCATGTGCCGGAAGTCCTGTTAATGGATCAGTTTTACCAACCAAATCCTTAGATATTTGATTAACTTCTTGCCATGTTTTTGGGGGATTATCTCGACCACTGATTGAACCTGGACCAAAATAATCAGTTCTGTAGCAGAACGTATGACAGTCACCATCAATGTTTATTCGATAAGCTTTACCATCCCAAGTTCCAACTGGAGGTTGAAGATATCCTACTAAATCATCGTATTCGATCTGATCCTTCACCCAATCTGGCATTTCATTTAGCAGACCTTGACCAGCGGTATCGCCTTCAAATGGAGCACCCATTTCAATTATGTCGAAATCAACAGTTTTTGTAGCAATAGATTGTTGAAGCCTAGGATTGTAATCCGCCTGAGCTAGATCAATCCAATTGATCTTTGCACCTGTGTATGCTTCCCAAGGTTTCAAAAAACCTCGAAATAAAAAGTTGTGCAAGTTTTGATTGTTTAGCCCCATAAAGGTAAGCTCTACGCCTTTAAATTCACCCTCAGCAACACGCTCTTTAACAGGACCCATGCATAACTCACCAACTTTTTGCCACTCAGGGTCACCTGGAGAGCCCATACCGACGCCAGGTATTTTCATAATTTCTGCGCGTACACCGCTGTGACTTCCAGCAAATGCTGGGGCCGCACCGCCCATCGCTGCAAGTGCACCTACACTTGCTGCGCCTTTTAAAACGCTACGCCGATTCATCTGTGACCGAACGTATTGATTATAAAGTTCTATTTTCACGATTTTCCTCCCGTTACTTGTTGATTCAAAAGCTTAAACGCTTACTTTCTTTTTTGCGGAGCTCACACAGCCTTTGGTAAAATCTGCTCAACAAGGTGGCTCTGATTAAAATCATTCCAGTGAAACTTAATTCTGTCAAGTCACTTACATTTAACCTTAAGTCACTTACACTTAACCATCACACAAGTAGACAGCTGAAATTCTATAAGTTAAGCTTTTTGACGAGAAAGCGTCAGGAAAAGCGAAAATGGCCGAAGTAAGCATTGCCAATGTTAGAAAAGTTTATGGCTCAACAGAGGTAATTCATGATCTTAGTATAAAAGTTGATGATGGAGAATTTGTCGTTCTCGTTGGGCCGTCAGGCTGTGGAAAATCAACTTTATTGAGGATGGTCGCTGGACTGGAAAGTATCACTGCAGGAAATATTAGTATCGGAGGGAAAACTGTCAACAATCTGCCTCCATCAGAGCGCGATATAGCCATGGTTTTCCAAAACTATGCGTTATACCCTCATAAAACAGTCGAAGCAAATATGGCCTTTTCTCTAAAAATGCGAAAGCTAGATCGAACGTTGATTAAGGAAAAAGTCGATGTAGCAGCTGAGGTTTTAGGGCTCACTCCTTACCTAAAAAGATATCCTCGTGCCTTATCTGGAGGCCAAAGACAAAGAGTAGCAATGGGCCGGGCGATCGTCAGAGATCCCCAGGTTTTTCTATTTGATGAGCCCTTGTCAAATTTAGATGCTAAGCTTCGTGTTCAAATGCGTGCCGAAATCAGGGAACTACATCAAAGACTAAAATCTACAACGGTATATGTAACTCATGACCAGATTGAAGCCATGACAATGGCCGACAAGATTGTTGTTATGCAAGATGGCTATATTGAACAAATTGGTACGCCTTTGGAGCTTTATGACCGACCAAGCAACGTTTTTGTTGCTGGTTTCATTGGATCCCCTGCCATGAATTTAATTCCTGGCGTTGCTAAAAAATCAGGCAGCAATTTTTCTGCTGAAATATATGGAGGCAAATTGCCCTTACCAAAAATTAAAAACTTAGCAGATGGACAAGAAGTATTAATCGGTGTCCGCCCAGAACAGTTAATTCCAGGTAAAACTGGGATAGCCGCGACAGTTTCAGTAGTGGAACCAACAGGCTCAGAAACACACCTGATCGTCAGGAGTGGAGATCAAGACCTTATATCTGTCATCCGTGATAGAAGTAGCTTTAGTGTAGGAGAAACGATAAATCTTTCTGCGGAAAAAAGCTTTTTGCATGTATTTGATGCAAAAACATCTGAGAGATTAAATGATGATTAATTTAGTAAATTTAGGGGGGAAGAAATGTTAAAAGGAATAAATCCTTTATTGAATGCTGATGTTTTACATGTCTTGAGAGCAATGGGGCACGGGGATGATCTTATTATTGCTGATACAAATTTTCCATCAGATAGTGTTGCAAGGCAAACAGTTTATGGAAGACTTCTTAGAATAGACGCATCTGCTGCTGATGTTGTCGAAGCTGTTTTATCTGTCATGCCAATTGATACATTCGTTGATGACGCAGCTGCAAGAATGGAAGTTGTTGATGAACCAAAAACTATTTTACCAGTCATGACAGAAGTTCAAGACAAAATATCGGCAGTCGATGGCCCTAATCCAATGCTACCAATTGAGCGTTTTTCTTTCTACGACCGGGCTAAAAAAGCCTACGCTGTTATTCAGACTGGCGAGCGTAGATTTTATGGCTGTTTTGCTTTTCGAAAAGGCGTAATTGGGCCTGACGGAGAATAATAGCATGGGAAAAGTTGTTATATTAGGCGTATTCGTCGCTGATACAGCATACCGTGCATCACGAATGCCTAAAATGGGAGAAACAATACTTGGAAATTCATTTGCATTAGGTCCTGGTGGAAAAGGTTCCAATCAAGCCGTGGCAGCAGGAAATTTAGGAGCTGATGTAACGATAATTACGCGTTTAGCCGATGATGACTTTGGCAAAATGGCAATGCAGACTTGGGAGAATGCTAATGTAAAAGGTGCTATTAAATATAGTACTGATAGTTATACCGGGGCGGCGTTTATTTTTATAGATGATAAGACGGGGGATAACGCTATAATTATTGCGCCCGGGGCAGCGTCAGAAATCTCTTTGAAAGATATTCATTATAACTCAGAAATAATTTCATCCGCGGATGTATTCCTAACCCAGCTTGAGCAGCCGATCGAGGTTGCGCAAGAGGGTCTTAAAGTTGCTAAAGAAAATGGAAAAATAACAATATTAAACCCTGCTCCGGCCGCCAACCTTCCAAAAGAAATATTTGGTCTTTGCGATTTCATAACACCAAATGAAACTGAAACCGAAGCACTAACTGGACTGCCCGTAAGAAATGAAAAAGAAGCAGAGACCGCTGCTAAAATCTTGAATGACCTAGGTGTCAAAACCCCAATAATAACCATGGGTGAGCAAGGAGCCTTTTTATATGAGCACGGACTTATTCCTGCATTTAATGTGGGAGAAGTAGTTGAAACAACTGGAGCTGGTGATGCATTCAATGGCGGCTTTGCTGTCGCGTTATCAGAAGGAAAATCTGCATTAGAGGCCGTTAAATTCGGATGTGCTACTGCGTCGATTTCTGTGACACGCGCAGGTACAGCACCATCAATGCCAGCAAGAAATGAAGTGGAAGAAATTCTACTAGTCTGAGGTTGAATTGGGAGGTTTGAAAGCGGTGCGAGAATATCCACAAAGTTGGCCAATGCCTAAAAGCCCGATACCAATCGTAATATTTGGAGCTGGATCAATTGTTTCAGATGCCCACCTACCAGCTTATAAATTTTCAAATCTTCCGGTAAAGGGAATTTATGATCCAGATTATGAAAAAGCAAAAAAATTAGGGCAAATTTATAATATAAAAGTTTTCAAAGAGGCCTCTGATGCTGCGGCCGAAAAAGATGTTGTCTTCGATTTGGCTATACCACCATCAGCTCATCGTGAAGTGATAGAAACACTTCCAAAAAATTCTCCAGTAATTCTTCAAAAGCCAATGGGGAGTGATTTAAATGAAGCATCTAAAATACTCAGTTTATGTCATCAAAAGTCACTAAAGGCATGCGTAAATTTTCAATTGAGATTTGCTCCTTTGATGATAGCCCTCAAGGATATAATAGAAAAGGGTTTGATCGGCCAGGTTGTAGATGTTGATATGTGGGCAGCTCTAGATACCCCATGGGGGCTATGGAAATTTTTAGAAGGCCTGCCAAGGGTGGAAATTTTATTACACTCGATACACTATCTTGACGCAATACGGTATCTGATTGGAAACCCAATAGGTGTTCACGCCAAGACAATGGGTCATCCAGCATCAAAAATATCTAACACAAGAACAGCAGCAATACTTGATTATGGTAATGAATTGAGATGCGCTCTATCCATAAATCATAATCATCCATACGGTCGCAAATACCAGGCCTGTGAGATGAGAATTTGTGGCACTAAAGGCGCAGCTTACCTTCATCTTGGCGTAAATCTAAATTATCCAAAGGGCGAGCCGGACAGATTAGAAGTTAATCTCGGAAATAGCTGGGAAGAAATTAAGTTAGAAGGCAGCTGGTTTATCGATAGTTTTGCCTACCGAATGAGACAACTCCAAAGAGCTGTAACCGGAGAAGACAAAACCTTGGTTTCAACGGTGGACGATGCTTGGAAAACTATGGCGCTAGTTGAGACCGCCTATAAAAGTAGCGCACAACCTGCAACTAAAATTCCAACGTATTCACATTCTGGTAACTACTAGGAAAATTTTTTGACAAAAATCACTGGTATAAAAACTTTCGATTTGAGATTTCCAACATCAGATCATCTGGACGGATCTGATGCAATGAACCCTGATCCAGATTATTCGGCAGCCTATTTAATAATTGAAACGGACTCTGAAGTTGCAGGGCATGGCCTGACTTTTACGATTGGACGTGGCAATGAACTGTGCATCTCAGCATTTTATGCCCTAGAGCCACTCATAGTTGGGTTAGACATATCATGGATCACGGAAAATATGGGGCGATTTTGGCGTCATATAACTGGCGACAGTCAGTTACGGTGGGTGGGACCTGACAAGGGTATCTTGCACCTGGCTACTGGAGCAGTTGTAAATGCTGTTTGGGACCTTTGGAGCAAATCTGAAAGGAAACCTGTTTGGCGACTTGTCTATGATATGTCTCCGGCGGAGATAGTGGGTCTTATCGACTTTAGGTATTTAACTGATGCCTTAAACCCAGAAGAAGCATTGAGTATCTTAGAAAGATCATTTGACAAAAGAGAAGAAAGATTAGGCATTTTATTAGATGAGGGCTACCCATGCTACAATACATCAGCCGGTTGGCTCGGTTACTCAGACGAAAAGCTTTATGAGCTTTGTTTAAAGGCCAAAAAATCAGGCTTTTCTCATGTAAAGTTTAAAGTCGGCAAAGACCTAGACGACGATATAAGAAGACTGAAGATAGCAAGAAAAGCACTTGGCGATCAAACCAAAATTATGATTGATGCAAATCAAGTTTGGGAGGTAAGTGAGGCAATAGAATGGATCAAGAAATTAGAGTTTTCTAACCCTTTCTTTATTGAAGAACCAACAAGTCCTGATGATGTATCCGGGCATAAAAAAATCAGACAGGCGGTGAAACCAATTAAGGTAGCAACAGGGGAAATGTGCCAAAATAGAATAATGTTTAAGCAATTCATACAAGAGGATGCTTTAGATATAGTACAAATCGATAGTTGCAGGATTGGAGGCCTAAACGAGGTTTTAGGAGTATTACTTTTAGCCCACAAATATGACAAACCAGTATGGCCGCATGCTGGCGGAGTTGGCCTATGTGAATATGTTCAACATATTGCTATGATTGATTATTTATTAATTTCTTGCGAGAAAGACAATAAGAGAATTGAATATGTCGATCATTTACATGAGCATTTTATTAACCCTTGCAAAATAAAGGGAGGTAATTATCTAGCTCCTTTAGAACCAGGCTTTTCCATTGAAATGAAAAGTGAAACACTTACTAATTATCTTCACGAAATTTAGCTTTCCTTGATAAGTTAAAAAAATTGGGAGACATACTTTGAACACGAAATTGGGTAAAATCTATGCGAACAAAGGATTTTTTTGTCCAGTAGATGCCATATCAAAAACGAAAGCAAAAGAATTACGTGAAGACTACGAAGCAGCTGAAACCGAGCTAAGTGGCGATATAGAGCGACTTGCTCTTTTAAAAGCATATCCCAACCGACTGCTTCCATCATTTGATACTGTTACAAGAAATGAGACTTTAGTTGCTGCTGCAAAAGAAATATTAGGAGAAGATATTTTAGTATGGAGTGCAGCGTTGTTTATAAAGGAAGCTGAGTCGACCCAGATTGTGTCATGGCATCAAGACCTAACTTACTGGCAACTAAATGATATAAAAGAAGTTACATGTTGGCTAGCCATCTCGTCAGCCAGAAGAAAAGCGGGATGCATGAAGTTTATTCCCGGGAGCCATAAAAATAGAATTGTACCCCATAACGATACCTATGCCTCAAATAATATGCTTTCACGGGGACAAGAGATTTCTGTTGAGGTTAATGAAGACGATGCTGTCTACGCTGAACTCGATCCAGGTCAAGCGTCCTTTCACCACGGATTATTATTTCACAGTTCCGGACCTAATTCGACTGACGACAGAAGGATCGGGTCAGCGATAAGGTATATATCAGCATCTATGAAACAAGAAACAGGAGAACAACCTATGGTGACCCAGGTCAGTGGTAAAAAGGACTATGGTAATTTTGAGATATTTGCACCCCCAAAAGGTAGATTACTTGAAGAAGAATTTGAGCTCTGTCGTAAAGATAACGAACTAAAAAAAAGGCTTTTGCTTTGAATTTGAAACACAATTTTTTACGTTTAAAGCAAAATAGTTTATTTTATATTCAGAGTTTTTGTATCTGAATAAGTTTATGAACATGAGCAAATCTGACTACCTATTTGTTTTTTTAGCGTGCTTCACGGGATTTATTTGTTTTTTTACAAAGGGTTCAGATAGTTTTGCCTCAGCATTTGGTTATTCATTTAATTTACTTGTTTTGATCTTACCAACACTAGTCGGAGGTCTATTGCTTAGTGGTCTAATTCAGCAGTTTATCGATCAAGATAAAATAAACAAAGCGCTAGGTGAAAAATCTGGTTTTTCTGGTTTAATCTTTGCCACTTTAGCTGGTGTCATTACTCCTGGCGGGCCCTTTACTTCCTTTCCCATAGTTTTTGCCCTTTGGGTTGCCGGAGCAGATATTGGAGCCTTAGTAGCATATGTTGCAGCATGGTCTCTAATCGGCATTTATAGATTAGTAATCTGGGAAATACCTATGATGGGCATGGATCTATCACTTTTGCGGTTTTTTGTCAGTATACCATTACCCATACTCGCAGGTTTTGCCGCCAGATGGCTTGTTAAATATT